>DPOH01000274.1 GCA_003539755.1 Clostridium sp. | reverse complement strand
GAATAATATTGAAGGGTTTGATACTTCTAAAGCTCTTGTTATTGGAGATTCCCTTACTTCAGATATAAAAGGTGGAAATCTTGCAGGTATTGATACGTGTTGGATATGCAAAAAGGGTACAGTAAATGATACTGATATTAAGCCAACGTATGTTATAAATACATTAAAAGAATTAAATAACACACTAGAAAGATAGTCTGTAATATTTTATAGTAATGAATACTATAATTAAAATAAGTAATTTAATATTATAAAATTTTATCTTCAATTAATTATAATATAAATATTCTTATATTTTTAATGCCAGTAAAAGTTTTTATTTTATGAAAACTATTTCTGGTATTATTTTCTTGTGATATAATCATAATTGTAATAAATAAGCAATAATAATTATATCAAAATTGGAGGAAGAAAGATGGGCGTACTAGATATATTTAAGAAGTCTTCTAATAAAGTGGATGATAAGAAAAATGATTTTTGGGAAAATGAAGTAGAAAATAATACTGATATTAAGAATGAAGATCCTGTTTATGTAAATATTAATAACGAAGATCATGTTGATATAAATTTTAATGAAGTAGATACTTTAACTGGTGAAAGATGTAATGAACTTATATCGCATATTTTAAAAGATAAAGATTTTGGTGAAGAATATATAAAAGCAACTAATATTAGAGAAAACATATTTATAACCGTTTATATGAGGAATACACTTTTAAAGCAGTTTGAAAGTGATAATGTTAAGGATTTATATGATAGATTACTTAAAACTATAGAATCATTTGAAAATATGGTTTTTGAAAAGGCAATGGCACTAGATAAGTTATGGAAGATTATTAATAAAGCAACAGGGTGTCCAGTAATTGATGGTCAAGAAGAACATATTCTTATTTCAGATATGTATAAAGAACATATGATCGAAGAATACAAGAAGCTTGGAGTAGAGGTAGAAGCAGTTGAGATTAATCATGAACAATTTATTCATGAATTAAAGGATTTATATAGAACAGGTTATAAGGGTATTAGGTTTACTGATGGTAGGCAGGTACCTTGTACTATAAAAATAGAAAAAATGATGGAACCATCAAAAGTAGAAAAATCAAAATATCCTACTAATCCAGAATTATATTTTTCATTAACTGCTTATCTTCAGGAATATCGAAGAACTTCAAATAATCATGATGAAAATAAAACATTAAATGTTCTTGGAAGAGTAATGATAATAAATCTATTAAAAGCTAAATTTATTATTCCAGTTCAAGAAAGAGGAGAAAAGCAGTTTAATCTGCCAATATATAAGGTTGGAAGTGATGAACAGGGTACATCTATAGGTTTATATGTATTTACAGATGAAATTGAAATGAGGAATTTAGAATTAACTGGCCTTAAGCTAGATAGTGGATGGATAGCACAGATTAATAAGTTTAAGGATATTATAGATAAAGTAGAATGTTGTCATATATCTGAAGTATGTATTAATTTTTCAAATATGCAGTTTAGGTTAGATAGAAATACTCTAGACTCACTAAAAAAGGATGCTGGTATAGTATCTCAAGAGGATCAGGTTAAAATTAATCAAGAAAAATTTGAAGAAGAAGAACTACCAAAAATATTTGATAAAGAAGTTAAAGTAGTAAATGCACCTAATGGACTTCCTGTATTTATGCGTGAAGAAAATAGAGTATGTATTAATAATTATATAATTAATACACTTGTAAGAAAAAACATGTTTGATGATGCCATGAATACATTTTGGGAAGATGATAGTATAGATGTAATAAAAGTATTTGATGTACAAACAAGAAATGCAGATATTGTAATTAAAGAAGGTTCAAATAATACAGGTACATTTATAATGCCAATGCGATATAGTGATGAGAATGTTAATGAAGATATAAATGATGATTGTATTTATTGCTCAATAAATGCATCAAAGATTCAAAGTATTGATGACGAACAACAGAAATTGAAAACAGCTGATAAAGAAATGAACTTTTATACTATAGTTAACAGTGGGAATCAGAAGACATATCTACCTTTATTTAATAGCCCTGAGGAAGTGCGTAAGATTTTTCCTAAGAATAAGTTCCGTCTATGCAAGGTGACTTATGAAGATATAAAAGAAAAGTTAATTCCATATGATGGTGTAGTAATAGGGCCAACAACGTTAAGTACAATAATTCCAAAAGAATTAGCCCTTAAAATTTATGATATAAATATGTATGTGTAATTTAAAGAATCGAGTGAATATCTTGAAAAATAAGTGCTTAAAGATATTCATTCGACTTTTTTTATGTGTTTATTTAAATTAATATAAAAATATACATAAAAATTTCAAAAAAGTCTTGCAAAACGTTTACACATAGTTTATTATATAGTTAATCGGTTTACTAAAACGATCAACTAAACCAAAATTTAATGGAGGTCTAGGAAGATGAATAAGATATGTATACTTGGAAGCATGAACATGGATATGGTTCTAAGAGTTAAAAACCAACCTAAAGAAGGAGAAACAATTTTAGCAAAATCATTTGAAAAGATACCTGGAGGTAAAGGCGCAAATCAAGCAGTTGCAGCAAAGAGAAGTGGTTCAGAAGTATATATGATAGCTAAGGTTGGTAAAGATGATAATGGTAAATATCTTAAAGAAAAATTAGAACACGAAAAAATAGATACAAGTTTTGTGTTTGAAGATAAAAGAGAAGCCACTGGAATGGCTGTTATAACAATTAATGATAAAGGTGATAATTCAATAATAGTAGTTCCAGGTTCAAATATGACATTGACACAATATGAAATTGAAGCAACATATAGTAAGCTTGCAGAAAGTGATATACTAATTGCTCAATTCGAAACAAATGAAGATATGACAATAAATGCTTTTAAAAAAGCTAAAGAACTTGGTAAAGTAACAATATTAAATCCAGCACCAGCTAAAAAAATAGATGATGAATTATTAAAGGTAACAGATATAATAATTCCTAATGAAACAGAAGCGGAATTACTTACAGGAATTAAAGTAGAAACATTAGAAGATGCACAAAGAGCTGGAAAAATATTTTTAGAAAAGGGAGTAAAGTATAGCATAATAACTTTAGGGTCTAAAGGTGCAGCTGTTATAGGAGAAGATTTTAATGAAATTGTAGATGCATATAAAGTAAATGCAATAGATACTACAGCTGCAGGAGATAGCTTTATAGGTGGATTAAGTTCAAAACTTGATTGTAATAATCTTACTAAAGATAGCTTGATTGAATCAGTAAGATTCGGTAACAGAGTATCATCAATTACAGTTCAAAGATCAGGAGCACAACCATCTATACCATATTTAAGAGAAGTAATAGAAATTTATGGGGAGGAATAACAAATGAAAAAAACACCATTATTAAATAGTAATATCAGCAGTGTAATTTCTAGAATGGGACATACAGAAACACTGGCTATAGGGGATTGTGGTCTTCCAATACCTTCTGAAACAGAAAGAATAGATTTAGCTCTTGTAAAAGGAATTCCAACATTTATAGAAACCTTAAAATCTGTTCTACTAGAATTAGAAATCGAAGAGGTTATATTAGCAAGTGAAATTAAAGAATTCAATAACGAGTTACTTGAAGAAATAAAATCAATTATTGGAAATGTAAAGATTACTTTCATCTCTCATGAAGAATTCAAAGAAAATTTAAAGAATTGTAAAGCAGTTATTAGAACTGGTGAGCAGAAATCCTATGCAAATATAATCTTAAAGTCAGGAGTTATATTTTAATAATATAAGGGGGAAGTAATATGAGCACCAAGAGACCAATGTTAAAAATGGAGGGAGTATCTAAGATATTCCCTGGTGTTAAGGCATTAGATAATGTACATATAACAGCTTACGGAGGAGAGGTAACAGCACTGATGGGAGAAAATGGAGCTGGAAAATCTACTCTTATGAAAGTCCTAAGTGGTGTATACACAAAAGATGAAGGAAAGATATTTATTCAAGGAGAGGAAGCTAATATAAAAAGTATTAAAGAGGCTGAGGAGCTTGGAGTAACAATAATCCACCAAGAAATGAGTGTAATAAACAATCTTACTGTAGCTGAAAATATATTTTTAGGAAATGAAAAATACAACAGCACAACAAGAAGAATTAATAAAAAACTATTAATTGAAAGAAGTAAAATGTTTTTAGAGCAGATAGGATGTGATATTGACCCTAATAAACTAGTTGGTGAGCTAAATGTAGGAGAAAAGCAGATGGTTGAAATTGCAAAAGCCTTAACTAAGAATGCTGCAATAATCATAATGGATGAGCCTACTACAGCTTTAACAGAAGTAGAAACTAAAAATCTATTTAAAGTTATTGAAGGGTTAAAGGAAAAAGGAATAGCAATAATATACATATCTCATAGAATGGAAGAAATTTTTGCAATCTGTGATAGAGTTGAAGTACTTAGGGATGGAAAGTATGCTGGTAATGCATTAATAAAAGATATTGATAATGATCAATTAATAGCAATGATGGTTGGTAGAAAAATAGAAGATCAATTTCCTTATAAAGAAACTAAGAAAGGTGATAATATCTTGGAGGTTTCAAACTTAAGTTCAAAAGCAGGTGTTGAAAATGCTTCGTTTAATGTAAAAGAAGGAGAAATATTGGGGATTGCTGGACTTATGGGTTCAGGAAGAACAGAGCTTGCAAAGACTATATTCGGTGAATATAAAAAGACTGATGGAACAATTAAGTTAAGAGGACAAGAAGTTAATTTTAAGAATATACAAGATGCTATAAATCATAAAGTATGTTATTTATCGGAAGATAGAAAAAAAGAAGGATGTGTCCTTGGTTTATCAGTAGCAGAAAATATGATTATAAGCAACCTTAGAAGTTATGAAAATAATTTAAAATGTATTGATAAAAAGAAAGCATATGAAGATGTTGATTATTATATTAAAAAAATCAATATAAAAACTCCTAACAGAAATCAAGCAATAGGAAAGCTTAGTGGAGGAAATCAGCAGAAGGTTATTTTAGCAAAATGGCTTATGCTATCACCAGATGTTCTTATAATTGATGAACCTACTAGAGGTATTGACGTTGGAGCAAAAAAAGAAATATATGAATTATTAAATGAACTTAAGGCTCAAGGAAAAGCAATTATAATGATATCTTCAGATTTACCAGAAGTATTAGGTCTTAGCGATAGAATAATTGTAATGAGTGAAGGAAAGATTTCAGGAGAACTTACAAGAGATGAGGCTTCTCAACAAAGTATAATGAAACTTGCAGTTGGGATGAAATAAAACTTAGGAGGAATACACATGAATACTAAATTTAAAGAAAACCTTGATAAATATAAATCACTTATAGGATTAGTTCTTTTATGTATTGTGATAACGTTTGTATCACCAGCTTTTTTAACATTTGCCAATATTACTAATGTATTTACACAAGTATCAGTCAATGCAATAATTGCAGTTGGTATGACATTTGTTATTTTAACTGGAGGAATTGACTTATCAGTTGGTTCTACTGTAGCTATAAGTGGAGCAGTATCAGCTTCTATTATAAAATCAACTGGAAACGTATTCTTAGCTATATTGGTTGCAGCAATTGTAGGTATCATAGTAGGTTTAATAAATGGACTACTTATTTCTAAAGGTAAATTACAAGCATTTATAGCAACTCTTGCTACTATGACAATTTTTAGAGGTGTTACTTTAGTATATACAGATGGTACTCCTATTTCTAAATTACCAAAAATATTTACTAAGATAGGTAATGGAAAAATAGTTGGGATCCCAATTCCTGTTATCATCACTGTAATCGTATTCGCAATTGCAGCATATGTATTAACTCAAACTAGATTTGGAAGATACTTATATGCAGTAGGTGGAAATGAAGATTCTGCAAGACTTTCAGGTATAAATACTAAAAAGATTACAACAATGGTTTATGTTATATCAGGATTTGCATCAGGAATAGCTGGGGTTATTGCAACAAGTAGAATAGGATCAGCTTCACCAACAGCAGGTACAGGATTTGAACTTGATGCAATCGCAGCTGTAGTTATCGGTGGAACTTCATTAGCAGGTGGAGAAGGAAAAATTTCAGGAACAATAATTGGTGCATTAATAATTGGTGTTTTAAATAACGGATTAAACTTAATGAATGTATCACCATTCTACCAATCAATAGTTAAAGGTTTAGTAATTTTAATAGCTGTATTATTAGATAAAAAGAGCAAACAAGTAGCCAAATAATGTAAACAATAGACATAGATGAGTTGAATATAAAATTAACTAAATGTCTATTTCTATCAAAACAATATAGAATAATTAAACAAGCAATTAATACTGTAAATTACCAATAGGATAAGCTAAGGAGGAGTTTCTTATGAGAAAAATTAAGAAAATATTAGCGGGTGCTCTAATTGCAATAACTTCATTAACATTACTAGCTGGATGTGGAAGTACAAGTGCAAATGAAAAGAAGATAGGAATAGTATTATCTACATTAAACAATCCATTCTTTGTAAAAATGAAGGATGGAGCCTCAGAAGAGGCAGATAAATTAGGATATAAGTTAGTAGTTTTAGATTCACAAAATGATCCGGCAAAAGAAAGATCAAATGTTGAAGATTTAGTTCAAATGGGAGTTTCAGCAGTATTACTTAATCCAACTGATAGTGATGCAGTAATTGGAGCAATTGAAGTAGCTAATGAGAATGATGTTCCTGTTATAACATTAGATAGACAATCAAATGGTGGAGAAGTTGTAAGTCATATAGCTTCTGATAACGTTAAGGGTGGAGAAATGGCTGCTGAATATGCTTTGGAGTTGTTTGGAAAGGATTCTCAAATAAATGTAGTAGAATTACAAGGAACTCCAGGTGCTTCAGCAACAAGAGATAGAGGCGAAGGGTTTCATAAAATTTTAGATGGAATGCCAAATGTAAACTTTGTTTCAATTCAGCCAGCAGACTTTGATAGACAAAAGGGATTACAAGTTATGGAAAATGTAATTCAAGGGAATAATGATATTCAAGTTATATTTGCACATAATGATGAAATGGCTTTAGGTGCTGCTAAAGCTGTGGCCGCAAGTAATTTAGATGCAAAGATAATTGGATTTGATGGAATCGAGGATGGTCTTGAAGCTGTTGAAAAAGGCGAAATGCAAGCTACAGTTGCACAACAAGCAGATCTTATTGGAGCAATGGGAGTTGACTTAGTTGATCAATTAGAACATGGTGAAATTATTGAACCAGAATATGCAGCAGATTTACAAATAGTAACTCAGTAAAAAATTGTCATCTACAATGATTGAAAAATGGTGTAAAATTAAGTGGAGAATAGTAGCGTATTGTATTAAATAAACAGTACTATCTCCACTAACTAAATATTTATTGATTAGGGTGTAAATTTTGAGGTGAAGACAATGGGCAGAGTAACGCTAGCAGATGTAGCAAATGAAGTTAATGTTTCAAAGACCACAGTTTCAATGGTTTTAAATAATAAAGATATCAATGTTTCAGAGGAGACAAGAAAGAGAATATTTGAAGCAGCAGAAAGGCTTAATTATGTGCCAAATTCATTAGCAAGAAGTTTGAGTACTAAAAAAACTTATACAATAGGATTGATAATTCCTAATATAGAAAATCCTTTTTTTTCAGAAATGGCAAATGCTATTGAAACAGAGGCTGAAAAGTATTCTTACAGTATGATATTATGCAATACATTTAATAACAAAGAAAAAGAAGAAGAGTATGTGAAACTTCTTATAAGTAAGCTTATAGATGGTGTGCTTATAGTACCAACAGGCGAGAAGAATAAGTCTATTGAGCTTTTAAAGAGCAATAATATTCCTTTTGTTATTTTAGACAGACAGGTTGATGAAGTAGATGATGTAAATGGAGTTTTCTGCAATAGTAAAGAAGGTATAAAGCTTGGGGTTAATTATTTACTTAGTAAAGGCTTGAAAAAAGTAGCATTTGTAGATGGTGATAAATATGGCATTAAGAATAATTCTAGATTAGAGTACTTTTGTGAAATAGCAAAAGATTTAGGCATATTTGATGAAGAGCTTGCATTAAAAAATGAAATATCATTAAAAGGTGGAATTAATGCCACAATGGAATTAATAAGCAAGAATAAAGAAATAGATGCAATATTTTATGGAAGTGATGTAATGGCTATTGGTGGAATGAAGTATCTTTTAAGGAAAGGTTATTCTATTCCGAGGGATATAAGTATATTAGGATACGATAATATAGATATATGCTCTTTTGTGGAACCAGAGCTTACAACAATAGCTCAGCCTATTTATAAGATGGGACGGGAATCATGCAGAATTCTTATTGATGAAATTAACAATAAAAACGATATGAAAAAAGTTATGTATTTTGATTCATATCTAGTTGAAAGAAAAACAGTGAAATAGAATATTAGATTTTATTGCTTATGTAATTTCATATTAAGTAATAAAACATAATATAAATTTAATAAATTATAAAGATAGGTTGGTGCAGAAATGAACAAAGATAATTTAAATTCAATATGTAAACAAATTAAAAAAGATATTATTGAAATGATTTATGAAGCAAAATCTGGTCACCCAGGAGGATCTTTATCAGCTTCAGAAATATTAACGTACTTATATTATGAAAAAATGAATGTAAGTCCTGAAAATTCAAAAGATGAAAATAGAAACAGATTTGTTCTTAGTAAAGGTCATGCAGCGCCTGCTTTATATGCAGTTTTAGCTGAAAAGGGATTTTTTCCAAAAGAAGAAATGCATAAACTTAGAAAAATAGGAGCACTTCTTCAAGGGCATCCAGATTCTAAACATATAAACGGTGTCGATGTATCTACAGGATCACTTGGCCAAGGAATTTCAAATGCTGTAGGTATGGCACTAGGCTTAAGATATCTTGGTAGACCATCAAAAGTATATACAGTATTAGGTGATGGAGAAGTACAAGAAGGCTTAGTATGGGAAGCGGCTATGGCAGCTGGTCATTATAAATTAAATAATTTAACTGCAATCATTGATAATAATGGATTACAAATTGATGGTAAAAATGAAGAAGTTATGACTGTAGCTCCTTTAGATAAGAAGTTTGAAAGCTTTGGTTGGAATGTAGTTATATGCAAAGATGGTAATGATTTTGATGAAATAGATAAAGCATTCAAGGAAGCAGAAAAATGTACTGATAAGCCAAGCGTAATAATAGCTAAAACTGTAAAAGGAAAAGGTGTAAGTTTCATGGAAAATGAAGTTGGATGGCATGGTGCAGCACCTAATGAAGAACAAAGAAATAAAGCTATAGAGGAAATTCTTGCATAGTAAAGGAGAAATTTGAAATGGGAAAAGCAACAAGAGAATCATATGGAATGGCATTAGTTGAATTAGGACATGAAAATAAAAATGTAGTAGTTTTAGATGCAGACCTTTCAAAATCAACTAAAACAAATGGCTTTAAAAAAGAATTTGAAGATAGATTCTTTAATGCTGGTATAGCAGAACAAAACTTAATGGGAATGGCAGCAGGTATGGCTAATGTAGGTCTTGTACCATTTGCAAGTACATTTGCAGTATTTGCTACAGGAAGAGCTTTTGAAATAATAAGAAATTCTATATGTTACCCAAAAGCAAATGTTAAGATTGCTGCTACTCATGCAGGAATTACAGTAGGTGAAGATGGTGGTTCACATCAATCTGTAGAAGATATAGCACTTATGTGCTCACTTCCAAATATGACAGTAATAGTTCCTGCAGATCATAGAGAAGCTATGGCAGCAACAAAAGCAGCAGCAGAAATTAATGGACCTGTATACTTAAGATTTGGAAGATGTGCAACTGAAGATATCTATGATGATGATTATAAATTTCAAATAGGAAAAGGAACTCAATTAGTTGATGGAGATGATGTGGCTATAATAGCAACAGGAATGATGGTTCAAAAAGCTATCGAAGCTTCAAAGATGCTAGCTGAAGAAGGAATAAAAGCTAGAGTAATAAATATTTCAACAATCAAGCCAATTGATAGAGAAATAATAATAAAAGCAGCTAAAGAAACTAAGGGAATAGTTACAGCAGAAGAACATTCAATAATTGGAGGACTTGGAGCTAACGTTTCTGCAGTTGTTTCTGATGAACATCCATGTAAAGTTAAAATGGTAGGAATAAATGATGAGTTTGGACAATCAGGAACACCTGATGAATTGATGAAAAAATATAAACTTACAGCTGAGGAAATCGTAGCTAAGGTTAAAGAAATAATTTAATTAAAAGAATGAATTTAATATTGATAGCTATATAGTATATTTTATCTGTTTTGATTTACATAATTAAGGCTATATAGATTTACTTTGTAAATATAAACCATAAAATTATTTGAAGGATATAAGACTAATAATAAAGAGGAATGGAGTGTTAAGTTATGAAAATATTTATAGATACAGCAAACATAGAAGATATTAAGAAGGCAAACGATTTAGGAGTTATATGTGGTGTTACTACAAATCCATCCTTAATTGCTAAAGAAGGAAGAGACTTTAAAGAAGTTATAAAGGAAATTACATCTATTGTTGATGGACCTATAAGTGGAGAAGTTATTTCAATGGAATGCGAAGGTATGCTTAAAGAAGCTAGAGAAATAGCTAAAATTCATAAAAATATGGTTGTTAAGATTCCTATGTGTGAAGAAGGTTTAAAAGCTGTTAATATTCTTAGCAAAGAAGGAATAAAGACTAATGTAACATTAATATTCTCAGCAGTTCAAGCATTACTTGCAGCAAGAGCTGGTGCTTCATATGTAAGTCCATTCCTAGGAAGATTAGATGATATTGGCACAGAGGGAATAAATTTAATTAAAGATATTTCAGAAATATTTGCAATACATGATATAGATACAGAAATAATTTCAGCAAGTGTTAGAAACCCAATTCATGTATTACAATGTGCAAAGGCAGGAGCAGATATAGCTACTATTCCTTACAAAGTAATAGCTCAGATGATAAACCATCCTTTAACAACTTCAGGAATTGAAAAGTTCTTAAAAGATTACGAAGGAATGAATAAATAATATTTTTAAGAAAAAATGCTGAGAATATTTCTATTCCCAGTATTTTTTTATATTATAAATGAATCGAGAGTTTTTCCCTTGATAGATATTGCAGATATTTCAAGTTTATTTTTAGTATAGTCAGCAAGTAAAAAATGAAATTTAGCAATAGGAGGAATAATTACATCATTGTTGCTTTTATATTTATCATTTAACTTTTCACCTGCTCCACCTGTGATTATTTGATATATACCATTATTATCATAATTTGTTTTTATAATACGTCTGGAATAATTATGTTCATGGCCACAAAAAACTAAATCTATATTAGAGTTTTCCAAAGTTTTTAGTAAGGCATTACGTTTTTCTGGATATTGATCTAAGCAATGTCCTATGTGGGCACCTGTTGGAAACAGTGGTGAATGAACAAACAATAATTTTTTCTTGCTACAGTCTGAAGCTATGTTTTCAAGCCATGAGAGCTGAGAGTCGCATATTTGATGAATTTCATTTGGATGATGAGAATTTAAAACTATTATGCGAATATTATCAAAATCTTTGCAATATACAGTATTGTTATAACTCTCTAATGAGCTAAGTGGGTTAAGATTGCAATAAAAATTTGATATTACTTTTTCAAATCTATCATCTTCTGGCATAATATTAACTTCATGATTTCCTATAACAGGCAGTAATGTTATTCCAGGAGTATATCTATTAATAATATTATTTAAATCAACCAACTGTTTCTTTAACAATTCTTTATCTAAACTTCCTTTTACAGTGTCACCGAGCATTACCATGAATTCAGGTTTAGGATCAAGTTTTGATATCCTGTTCATAATGGCATTTAAAACTTTTTTATTAATACCATTTTCTTTACCTTTAGAGTCACCCCATATAATGAATCTCAATTTTTCCACTCCTTTTAATTAATATATTATGGATACCATTTTTTGTATAATTCAGGATAATTATTTTTTACATATAAGAGAAATTTATCTTTGGATTGATAATTTTCTAGACTTCTTATTACTATTAAAGGATAGGAATAAGATTTTTTCATTGCTTTAGCAGTATCTATCAGCATCACTTTTCCAGAAGAGCTTGCATTATTATTAACTAGAAACATATGAAAGAGGGCAAAATCAAGTCTTTTAAAGCCAACAAAATACATTGCATTATATATTTCCACAATTTTTTTGCATATTTCTTTTGTTAAAGGATTAGTTGACAAGTATGAATCAACGCTGATTCCCTTGATATATTCACGGATTATATAGTTTTCACCATAAGAATATATCTTGGGAAAATGAGAATCTATTTGCGATATTAGCAGAGAATGAAGTTCATCTTTGCAGTAATTTTTCTTTTTGAATATTTTTATACATGTATCATTATTGATTTTATAGACGCTTCCTTGTGTACCAGTGCCTAATAGCTTTAATTTGGATAAATTATAACCACCATAGTACTTGATATAAATCACCTCAATTAATTTAAGTAATATTACTATATGATAAATAATATAAAATTGGCACACTACTTATATGTATTAATAAGCAGTATTATGAAATAAATTATAATAATGAAAAATATTTGCAATCAAAAATCAATTGTGATATTATACCAATAGAGGGTGATAATTGATATCAATTATATACAAAAATCAATTAAATAATATATTTTTGGAGGGATTATAATGC
>DPOH01000221.1 GCA_003539755.1 Clostridium sp. | reverse complement strand
ATTATAACCACCATAGTACTTGATATAAATCACCTCAATTAATTTAAGTAATATTACTATATGATAAATAATATAAAATTGGCACACTACTTATATGTATTAATAAGCAGTATTATGAAATAAATTATAATAATGAAAAATATTTGCAATCAAAAATCAATTGTGATATTATACCAATAGAGGGTGATAATTGATATCAATTATATACAAAAATCAATTAAATAATATATTTTTGGAGGGATTATAATGCCATTAATGTTAGCAGGACTAGGAAATCAGTTTTGTATTAAAAAAATATCAGGAAATGATGCAACAAAAAAATTTTTAAATAGTCTTGGTTTTATAGTTGGAGAAAATATCACTGTAGTTTCTGAACTTGGAGGTAATATGATAATTAATATTAAGGGGGCACGAATTGCTTTAGATAAAAGTATGGCAAGCAGGATAACTGTCTAGATGCTAATGTATATAAATGAGTAGTGGAGATTTTATAGGATAACATTTAATTAAATATGGAGGTAGAAGATGAGTACATTAAGGGAAATTAAATGTGGTAATAAAGTAAAAGTATTAAAAATTCAAGGAGATGGTCCAGTTCGTAGAAGAATTATGGACATGGGAATTACTAAAGGATGTGAAATATTTGTACGTAAAGTTGCACCACTAGGAGATCCAATTGAAGTTAGAATAAGAGGATATGAATTATCTCTTAGAAAATCTGATGCTGAAATGATAGTGGTACAATAATTTTTTTGAAAATTAATGATAATGAAACTCAATAATGCTTAACAAGGGGGAAGACAAATGTCAATAAAAATAGCATTAGCAGGTAACCCAAATTGCGGAAAGACAACAATGTTTAATAGTCTTACAGGCTCAAACCAATATGTTGGTAACTGGCCAGGGGTTACAGTAGAAAAGAAAAGCGGAAAAATAAAAGGGCATAAAGATGTGGAGCTAGTAGATTTGCCGGGTGTATATTCGCTTTCTCCTTATACTTTGGAGGAAGTAGTTACAAGAAATTTTATGATTGAAGAAGCACCTGATGCTGTAATAAATATAGTAGATGCATCTAATATAGAAAGAAATTTGTATCTTACAATTCAACTTCTTGAACTTGGCATTCCAACGGTCATAGCTCTTAACATGATGGATGTAGTTGAAAAGAATAAAGATAAAATTAATAAAAATAAATTATCAAAGCTTCTTGGATGTCCAATAGTTGAGACTTCAGCATTAAAAGGAATGGGAATTAAAGAAGTTACTGAAAAAGCAATAGATTTAGCACAAGTAAAAGTGAAAAATAATTTTAAACTTCCAGTATGTGCTGAAAGTAAATTTGCTTTAATCAAAATAGAGGAATTTATAGAAAGAAATATTATTAATATTGAAGCTCCAAAAAGGTATTTAGCAATAAAGCTATTTGAAAGAGATGAAAAAGTTTTAGAAAAGTTAGATTTCAATGAAAAGCAATTAAATGAATTAGAAGAAATAATAAAAGAATGCGAAAAAGATTTAGATGATGATAGTGAAAGTATAATTACTTCTGACAGATATGCTTACATTGGTGAAATTGTATCAGATACTGTTAGCAAAGGTGGTAATAAACACGAAACTACATCAGATAAAATTGATAAGATTGTAACTAATAGATTTTTAGCATTACCTATTTTTGCAGGAATAATGTGGCTTGTATATTATATTGCAGTAAGTACTTTAGGGGGAATGCTTACTGATTGGGTAAATGATACATTGTTTGATGAAATAATAAAAGGCAATGTAGGAGAATGGCTTGAAGCAGCTGGAACTGCTGATTGGTTAAATGGATTAATAATTGACGGAATAATTGGAGGAGTAGGTAGTGTACTTGGGTTTGTACCGCAGATAATGGTATTATTCTTATTATTAGCTATATTAGAGGACTGTGGTTATATGGCAAGAGTAGCATTTATAATGGATAGAATATTTAGAAGATTTGGATTGTCAGGAAAATCATTTATACCTATGATGATAAGCTCTGGATGTGGAGTTCCTGGAATAATGGCTACTCGTACTATGGAAAATGATAGAGATAGAAAAATGACAATAATGCTTACAACATTTATTCCATGTAGCGCTAAATTAGCAATTATAGGCCTTTTTGCTGGGGCTTTATTTGATGGGGCATCATGGGTTGCGCCTTCAACTTACTTTTTAGGGATTGCAATGATAATTATATGCGGAATTATATTAAAACAAACAAAATTATTTAATGGTGAACCTGCACCATTCGTAATGGAATTACCTCAATATCATATTCCAAGTGTTAAGAATGCTCTTATTCATATGTGGGATAGAGGTAAGTCATTTATTAAGAAAGCTGGAACAATAATATTTACAGTATGTGGATTGATTTGGTTCTTTAGTAACTTTAACTTTAGTCTTGAAATGGTAGATACTTCTGAAAGTATGTTAGCTGCTTTTGGTTCAATTTTAGCACCTATATTTAAACCATTAGGATGTGGTAATTGGCAAAGTGCAGTAGCATCAGTAACAGGACTTGTAGCAAAAGAAAGTGTTGTAGGAACATTTGGTGTATTATTTGGAATTGCGGATGCAGCAGAAGATGATCCATCACTTATGCAGAACATTTCGGGAATGTTTACAATTGCAAGTGGATATGCATTTATGGCCTTTAATTTATTAAATGCTCCATGTGCTGCAGCAATTGGTACTGTTAAGAGAGAGATGGGATCATGGAAATGGATGTGGATTACTGTTGCTTTTCAAACTGGAACTGCATATTTAGTAGCTTTAGTAATTAATCAAGTAGGTAGTTATATCGGAGGGTATGGAAGCTTATTTGGAGCAGTTGGTTCTGTAGTGCTCGTTATAGCTGTTATTGCAGGAGTTATAATGCTTTCAAAGTCTTCAAAAGAAGAAAAAGTAGTAGGACAAGTTAGTTATAGTAAATAATTAATTGAGTATAGCTAATACATTGATTATAAAACATATAAATAATAAATTGTGAATTAACCAAACATGCCCAGATATAGAGCTAAATTAATATGAAAGTTCTAATTTGGGCTTTATTTCTAGGAGGGATTTTTATGTCAACAGCTATTATATCGTCAGCAATATTAGGATTTATGATTGTAGTCATAGTTAAAGAATTTAAAAGAGTTAAAAATGGAAAGAGCATATGTGGGGGAAACTGTTCTTCATGTTCAGGATGTTCAAGCAATAATAAGCAACATAAAATACAGATTAAAAGATAATAGTAAGTTAATAATGCCAGGATAATGTTTGAGTATAGTAAAATGAACAATTTGATAATTATTATCAATTAATATTGACAATATTATTAATATATTGTATTATGTAATTGAGAATAAATCTCAAAATTAAAACATCATATATCAAAAATTCTTTTGTATTGCACACTACAGGGAACTTTTGATTACATATATATTTCCTCTCTAATTGTTTAAATATAAATTTAAATAATTATCAAATAATGTTAAAGTTAAAATCTTACTATATGGTTTTGCACACCCCATGTAGTAAGATTTTAATTTTATTTAGATAATATAGACATGATAGAGATTTAATAAATCTATCATATAAAAATGGAAATTAATGTACTCAGAATATTTGTATATGGAGCTGGTGTAATAGGTTATGAACTTGCACATATATTATTAAAGTAGAAAAATTATGAAAGAAAAAAGAAATGTTAAATATAATCAATAATTATACTATATAACTAAATATTAATTAAAAACATAAATTTTAGGAAAATAAATTAAAATTTTTGTCTTGTAACAATTGACAAATAAATCCAAAAGGTTATAATAAAGCTGTGAATAAAAAAAATAATATTCATAGCATAAATATAGAGAATAGATATGTACCCTGCATTAGGGCCTATTATTTTATAAAACCTATGAATATATAATTTTATTATTCACATGGAGGGTGAATATGTATATAGTTAATTTAAAAGAGATAAATAAAAATAATATTAGTATTGCAGGGGGTAAAGGTGCTAATTTAGGAGAACTTCTACAAAATAATGTACAAGTTCCTGGTGGATTTGTAGTAACAACATATGCATATGATGAATTTCTTAAAAATAACGGTGTAGATAAAATAATGAAAGAAATTACTTCTGGTAAATATAAAGGTGATTATGATTATGTAAGAAAGGTGATTTCTAATGGGAAGTATCCAAATGAAATGCTAGAGCAAATAAAAAATGCATATGGTAAAGATAATAAAAGAGTAGCTGTACGTTCTTCAGCTACAGCTGAAGATCTTTCTGATGCAAGTTTTGCTGGACAGCAGGAAACATATTTAAATGTGCGAAGTTTAGAGGCTTTATTACAGAGGATAAAGAATTGTTTTGCTTCATGTTTTTCAGATAGATCTATAGAATATCGTAAAAAAAGTGGATATGGTGAAAACAATGTAAAAGGTGCTGTAGTGGTTCAAGATATGATAGAGTCTGAATGTTCAGGAGTTATGTTTACAGCTAATGTTGTAAATGGAAATAGAGATCAAATGCTTATAAATTCTTCTTTTGGATTAGGAGAATCTGTTGTATCGGGGATAGTAAATCCAGATCAATTTATATTAGATAAATATGGACAAGTTATAAGTAAAACATTAGGAAAAAAAGAATGTAAGATTATTTATGATGAAAATGAAACTAAAAAGGTGAAGGTTGACCTGGAGTATCAAAGTAAATGGTCAATAGGAAAAGAAGATATAGTTAAACTATATGAAATAAGTATAATAAGGTTATAGATACAATTAAGAAAAATAGTGGTAAGAAGCAAAAGGAAATTCTTAGGAAAGTTGAGTATTATAGAGAATGTCATGTATATCGTGAAGAATCTCAGTATTTATGGGAAAAGTGCTATTTTCTTATGCGTAAAGTATTAAATCCTATATCTTATAATTTAAATATAGATATTAAAGAACTTTGGTTTCTTAGATTTTCTGAGTTATTAGATATATGTGATAAAGGAATTATTGAAGAAAGGGATTATAAGATAATAAGAAATCGCAAGAAGCATAGAAAGGAAGCAGAGGATTATTGGGGCTATATACAGGCTTTGGTTTCAAATATAGATGAGAGTAAAAACAGTCTTGATGGAGTTATTGGTAGTAGTGGAATAAAGCAAGGCTTAGCATGTGTAGTGTTAGGTGAAGAGGATTTTTATAAACTTAAAAAGGGAGATATATTAATATGTAATAGTACATCTCCTGAATGGACACCACTTTTTTCACTAGCATCAGCAGTTGTTTCTAATACTGGCGGAGCATTATCTCATGCAGCAATTGTTGCTCGTGAATATGGTATACCTGCTGTTCTTGGTACAGGAAATGCTACAGCCAAAATACATGATGGAGATATAGTATGTGTTGATGGAACAAAGGGTAGGGTGACAATATTATATGGATAATAATGAGTGGAATGTTTCTTCAGAATATAGGAAGATTTAAAGAGGCTACTATTGTTTCAGCAGCACGTCAGGGAATAATATTTATCCCTTTAATTTTATTTCTACCTAATATATGGGGATTATATGGTATTATGTTGGTACAGCCACTTTCAGATATAGGAACATTTATAATTTCACTTCCTATGAGTATTAAAGAAGTAAAAAAATTGAACGGA
>DPOH01000021.1 GCA_003539755.1 Clostridium sp. | reverse complement strand
CCGATGGTACTGCATGGGAGACTGTGTGGAAGAGTAGGACGTTGCCAGGTAAGTATAGGATAGTTAGAAATAACTATCCTTTTTAGCGTTTATAAATAAATTATAGAAGTTATCTATAGTAAATAGACAATATTTTTTATCAAAAGAAGTTTTGACAAATATATTCTAATAATTACAATAAAAATATTAATTTAATATTAGGGGGACTTTTATGTATTCTTATGGAATTATGTTATTTATTGTTTGTCCATTAGTTTTCTGTGCTGGATTTGTTGATGCAGCAGCTGGTGGAGGAGGTCTAATATCATTACCGGCATATATTCTTGCAGGAGTACCTATACATGTTGCATATGGTACTAATAAATTTGCTAATTGTATTGGAACTTCAGTTGCATGTGGTAAGTTTTTTAAAAGTGGCAATATAAAAATAAAATTAGGTATTATATCTGCCGTAGGAGCACTTATAGGATCTTGGTTTGGAACACAACTGGTATTAATACTAGATGAAAAATATTTAAGATATTGTTTAATGATTATTTTACCCGTAGTAGCTGGTTTTATGCTTTTTAACACAAAATTTGGAGTCAATGAAAAAGAGGGTAATATAAATAATAAAAAATCAAATATATATGCATTTTTAATTGGATTAGTAATTGGGGCATATGATGGATTTTTTGGACCTGGAACAGGAACATTTTTAGTAATTGCATTTACATCTGTATTGAAATTAAATATTGTAACTGCTTCTGGTAATGCTAAACTAGTAAATTTAGCGTCAAATTTAGCAGCGTTAATTGCATACATTATAAATGGCAAGGTGTGGTTTATTATTGGAATACCAGCAGCTGTCTGTGCAATTGCTGGCAATTACTTAGGTGCTCATATTGCTATAAAAAATGGAGCTAAAGCAATAAAGCCTATTATAGTATTAGTTGTAATTATGCTTTTTATTAAAGTAATTATAAGCTTTATACAATAGAATGTATTTATTATATTAAATAGCTAGTTAGATTGTGTATATATTTTTATTTTACTAATAAATATTTACAAATACATTTTTGAGTAGTATAATTTAATTAAATTAATATGGAAACCTATGGTAGAGGCGCTGTTTTAAATAGTAACCACTAGGAGCTGGCAGGCAATGATAAGTGGTGAAAGGTATTAATAGCCGAAGATTAGAATTATGCTAAGATTCTTTTCTGGGCATGCATAAAATATATGTATGACTGTCACTTTAGTGGAGAGCTACAAGGATTTTGTGATTAAAGATTTTATTTTAAATATAAAAGCTAATTATATATTGTAATTGGCGAATTATATTTAAATATAAAATTAATTTTATCTATGCTTTATGTGATTAACTCTACCCGTTGGTTTGTACCAACGGGTTTTCTTATTTAATTAATTTAAATTAGAAGGAGTGCATATTAATGAAAAAGGTTGAAGGAGTAATAATTCCTTTGATAACGCCATTTAAAGATGGCAAAGTAGATTTTAAATCCTATGAAAGATTAGTTAATCATCTAATTGATCAAGGTGTATCTGGAATAATACCATTAGCTACAACAGGAGAGATGCCCACCATTTCTCAAAGTGAAAGCCAGAAAATTATAGAAAAGACTATAGAAATTAATGATGGAAGAGTTAATGTGTATATTGGATTAGGCGGAAATAATACCAATGAGGTTATTAAAAAGGTAAAAAGCATTGAAAAATATAATATAGATGGAATATTATCTGTAGTACCTTATTATTCAAGACCAAGCCAAGAAGGAATTTACCAACATTTTAAAGGGATATCTGAAGAAACTGATTTAGATATAATAATATACAATATACCATATAGAACAGGAATAAATGCAGAAAATAATACAATATATAGACTTGCTGAGTTAGAGAATATAGTTGGAATTAAAGACTGCTGTGGGGATATAAAGCAGACTACAGACTTATTAATAAATAGGCCCAAAGATTTTTCTATATTAACTGGAGAGGATGCATTTTTTTATACAACTCTTTTACTCGGTGGAGATGGAGGAATTATGGGATCAGCAAGTTTAAAGACTCGAGAATTTGTTGAAGTATATAATCTTATTAAAGAGAATAATCATCAAAAAGCTTTAGAAAAATGGAGAAATTTATATAATATGATTCCACTATTGTTTAAGGAACCAAATCCAACTCCAATAAAATATTGTTTAAATAAACTTGGATTGATTGATTCTAATGAAGTGAGATTGCCATTAGTGGATATAACTGATAGCTTAAAAGATGAATTAAATAAGTTAGACATTTTTAAATAAATTTATTAATGTCTTTCGATGTGGGGCATGGAAATAGCGTTTTTAGCAATAAGAAAAGCAATACAATAAAAATGAGACATTAGAATATGCAAAAAAGCAGAAAAATCCTATGGTTTTTTTCTGCTTTTTTATTTTACATATGTAGTGTAGGACTATATATAAGTTATTTTATAATTTGTATACTTAATAATTTAATAAATAATTTAATATTATTGAAATATAAAAATGCAATAAATTACATTATAATGTAATTCTTCTTTTTAATTCATAGTTTAGTAAAAAAATCGTTTACTAGGGTAGAATTTACAATGAATAATGTACTTTTATTAGATATAAAGAAAAAAATTGCTTTGACTGTAATAATATTTAAGAGTATTATAAAAAATGACACAATTAAATAAGGAAGTGATGAATAATGATGCCCAAGTTCTTTTCGATGATTAAGAACAAGGAAATTACAAAACAACAAGTCATGAAAGATATTATATCTGGAATAATTGTAGCTGTTATTGCATTACCATTATCAATAGCGCTTGCAATAGCTTCAGGTGTATCACCAGAAAAAGGTCTTATAACAGCAATATTTGCAGGGTTTGTAATATCTTTTTTAGGAGGCAGTAAAGTTCAAATTGGTGGACCAACAGCTGCTTTTGTTACTATTATATATTCTATAATTCATCAATATGGATTAAGCGGACTAATTACATCAGTTATTATGGCAGGAGTTATGCTTGTTGTTATGGGATTATTAAGGTTTGGTAGTTTAATTAAATTTGTACCTAAGACTATAACAGTTGGTTTTACAGCAGGTATAGCAGTAACATTAATGTCTACTCAAATTAAAGATCTTTTAGGTCTTCAGATTTCAGATGTACCTTCAGAATTTATTGCAAAGTGGGAAAGTTATTTTGCTCATATGAATACAATAAATTTATGGTCATTAGCAATAGGAGTTTTATGTATTGCTATAATTGTTTTATGGCCTAAGATAAATAAAACAATTCCTGGATCAATGATTGCTTTAATAGTAGCAACATTATTAGTAAGATTTTTAAATCTACCTGTAGATACAATTGGAAGCAGATTCAGTGAAATATCTTCTTCTGTACCAATGCCTGTTATGCCAGTATTCAGCATAGCAACTATAAATAAATTATTTATTCCAGCAGTTACAATTGCTGTTTTAGGAGCTTTAGAATCTCTTTTATCAGCAGTTGTTGCAGATGAAATGATAGGAGATACTCATGATTCAAATATGGAACTTGTAGCTCAAGGATTAGCTAATATAGCGTCAGGATTATTTGGTGGAATTCCAGCAACAGGTGCTATAGCAAGAACAGCTTCTAACGTTAAATCAGGAGGTAGAAGTCCTATTGCTGGAATGGTACATGCGATAACACTATTAATTACAATGCTTGCTTTAATGCCATTAGCTAAAATGATTCCAATGACTGCATTAGCTGCAATATTAATAGTTGTTGCATATAACATGAGTGAATGGAGAGTATTTAAAGCGTTATTAAAGGCACCTAAGAGTGATGTAACAGTTCTTTTAATTACTTTTGGATGTACTGTTATATTTGATTTAGTTGTTGCTATAGGATTCGGTATGGTTGCTACAATGGCTTTATTTATGAAAAGAGTATCAGATACTACTGAAATAAGAGACTTAGTTGATGAAGAAGTATTTGATGATGAAGTAACTAAAATTTTAGAAAAAGCAGATGGTAAAATAAACGTATATCAAGTTAATGGACCAATGTTCTTTGGAGTTGTTCAAGATTTCATAAGTAAGATGAAAGAATTAGAATCAACTACAGAAGTTGTAATACTTGATATGAGACATACTCATGCTGTAGACGCATCAGCAATAGATGCGCTTACAAAACTGCTTAGACAATGTAATAAGCTAAATATAAAACTATATTTAACTCATGTACAGGAACAGCCAATGAGAGCGTTAGATAAGATGGGATTCTCAATTAAGGTTGGAGAAAATAATATATTTGAAACTAAAACAGAAGCAATCGAAGATGCATATGATTATCTAAGAAAGTTAGCATAGAAATATGATTTGAGTACATACTATTACAGAATAGAAAAGATAGTGTAAAGTACGCT
>DPOH01000025.1 GCA_003539755.1 Clostridium sp. | reverse complement strand
TCATATATCCAATGTATAACACCACAAAAAATATACCTTCTGCTTTTGACAGCTTCTTTTCTTGTTTTTTGTTAACAAAAATTAATATATACATAATTATAGTTATAACTATAAGATATATGAAGTCAATCATAAGACTTGATTCCACTACTATAGGACTTATGGCTGATGATACTCCTAGAATTAATAATATATTAAAAATATTAGAACCTAGTACATTTCCAAGAGCGATATCATTTTCACCCTTAAGTGCTGCAACAACAGATGTCACAAGTTCTGGAAGTGATGTTCCCATAGCAACTATAGTAAGACCAACAAGCTTTTCACTCATGCCTAAAGATGTTGCTATATTTGTAGCACTATTTACAACTAACTGTCCTCCTGCAACTATCCCAATTGCTCCAATAACAATTAATAATATCTTTACAAATACATTTATATTTTTTTCTTCTTCAGAAGGTTCAGGCATATTAGACTTTTTTGCCTTCATAACTAAAAAGCTTATATATGCTATACATAAAATTATTAAAATTATTCCATCAAATCTTGATATCTTATTTATTCCTAATCCTAATATAGAATCAAATGCTAATAAAAATAATAATATAGTCACAAATAAGTTAATAAGAAAGTCACTTTTTACCTTCTTTTTAACTACTATTATAGGAAGCACTATTGCTGTAACACCTAATACCATAAGGCTGTTAAATATATTTGACCCTATTACATTACCAATTGCAATATTATTATTTCCTTTAAGAGCAGAAATCAGACTTACTGCTAATTCTGGAGCACTTGTTCCTATTGAAACAATAGTAAGTCCTACTATAACTGGCGGTATACCTAGTTTTTTTGCTATAGAAGATGCACCATCTACAAATACATCTGCTCCCTTAATCAGCAGAACAAAGCCAACTAATAATAAAATATAATTCATAATATCGTCCTCTCTTTAATGTTATTTCTTAATATAAATCATATAGATTAATGTAGATTTATTTTGTTAATATTATGATTTATTATACACCAATATATTATATTGTTAAGTTTTTTATATTTAGAAATCATTTATTTTTTACAATATAATCTGTATATCTTTTATTATTCCCTAATATTACTGAATATATTTTTACTCTTAAAATAAAATATATTCTTAATTTTAAAAAAAATATACATGTATTATTCTTTAAAGGTAAAAAAATCAGAAATTTACTTTGACACATAAGGTTTATATCATATAAACTATTAACATAACTTTATTACTGAAAACCAATTGTTTTAGGAGGAAATTAATGAGCGTATTACTTGTTAAAGATATGAACCATGGTTTTGGTGACAGAGCCATATTTGAAGATGTTTCATTTAGATTATTAAAAGGAGAACATGTTGGTCTTATTGGAGCTAATGGTGAAGGTAAATCAACATTTATGAATATAGTTACAGGAAAACTTCAACCAGATGAAGGTAAAGTAACATGGTCAAACAACGTGAGAGTTGGATATATGGACCAGCATGCTGCACTTACAAAAGGACAAAGTATAAGAGAAGCATTAAGAGGTGCTTTCAAATATCTTTTTGATCTTGAAGCCGAAATGAATTCATTATATGAAAAAATGGGTGACTGCACTGAAGACGAATTAACAAAAATGTTAGATAGAACTGCAGTAATTCAAGATTTACTTGATAACAACGGATTTTATGTTATAGATCCAAAGGTTGAAGAAGTTGCAAAAGGTCTTGGTCTTTTAGATTTAGGATTAGACAGAGATGTAGATGATTTATCAGGTGGACAAAGAACTAAGATACTATTAGGTAAATTACTTCTTGAAAATCCAGACATACTACTTCTTGACGAGCCTACTAACTACTTAGACGAAGAACATATTGAATGGCTTAAGAGATATTTACAATCATACGAAAATGCATTTATATTAATTTCGCATGATATCCCATTCTTAAATTCAGTTGTTAATTTAATTTACCACGTTGAAGAGAGAAAGCTTACAAGATATGTTGGAGATTATGATGAATTCCAAAGAATCTATGCAGAAAACAAAAAGAAATTAGAAGCTGCATATGAAAAACAACAAAAAGAAATAGCAAGACTTGAAGATTTCGTTGCTAGAAATAAAGCTAACGTTGCTACTGCTAACATGGCTAAATCAAGACAAAAGAAATTAGACAAGATGGAAAAAATCGAATTAATGGCTGAAAAACCAAAGCCAGAATTCAACTTCAAACCAGCTAGAACTTCAGGTAAGGTTATTTTTGAAACTAAGAATTTAGTAATAGGATACACTTCTCCACTTACTAAACCATTAAACCTTTCAATGGAAAGAGGACAAAAAATAGCTTTAGTTGGAGCTAATGGTCTTGGAAAATCTACATTATTAAAAAGCTTACTTGGAGTAGTTAAGCCATTAAGTGGTGAAGTTCATCTTGGAGATTATCAACATATTGGATACTTCGAACAAGAAGATAGAACTGATAACAAAAACACTTGTATAGAAGAAGTATGGCAAGAATTCCCTGGATATACTCAATATCAAGTAAGAGCTGCTCTTGCAAAATGCGGTCTTACTACAAAACAATTAGAATCTCAAATCAGAGTATTATCTGGAGGAGAAGCTGCTAAGGTTAGATTATGTAAGATATTAAACAATGAAACTAATATACTAATCCTAGACGAACCTACTAACCACTTAGATGTGGATGCAAAAGATGAATTAAAGAGAGCTTTAAAAGAATATAAAGGAACTATTCTTTTAGTTTCCCATGAACCTGAATTCTATAGAGATGTAGCAACAGAAATATGGAACTGCGAAGAATGGACTACTAAAATAGTATAATTGATAATCCCAAATTTGCTTTTTGGGTAGTAGAACTTAAGCGAAGTTCTAAATCTTGTTTTTAGATAACCGAACTTACTTTGTGAGTAATCAGTGAAGGAATATTAGTCGAGTTTTATAAAAAGAGGAGTCTTACGCTGTATATTGAATTATCAGCAAAGATTCCTCTTTTTAATTTATATAAAAAAAGTTAAAATATTCTGGTGTAATAGATTAATTCCTACTAATACTTGCAAAGATATATTAAGTACAGAAAATTTTTGAAAATAGCTAAAATCATATCTAATCACTAACATTATCAGTGTCTTGACAAAAAAATATCTAATTTTTATCATACAAATCTCTTTTACAGCAAAAAAATACAATATTTTTAGTTTTTTTCGTGATTAATATCACGGTAATTATATATATCACTAGGTATAATATTTTTGTATTAGTTAAAAAAATAACAATTAGGGATTTGAGGAGAAATTAAATGTTTAAAGAAGAATTTAACAAAGTTGCTAATGCTGCTAAGGCAAAAAATCAATTATTAAAAGAAAATAAAGCTGGCTTTTTTATTTCATCAATGTTAGCTGGAATGTATGTAGGTATGGCTATCATGCTTATATTCACTATAGGAGGTCTATTAAACAAAGCTGGTTCTCCAGCGACAAAAATCGTAATGGGACTTTCATTTGGAGGTGCATTAAGCTTAGTTGTTTTTGCCGGTTCTGAATTATTTACCGGAAACAACTTTGTAATGACAGTAGGTTCATTAAGTAAAAGCGTATCATGGTTAGATACTATAAAGGTCTGGATTATGACTTTCTTAGGAAACCTACTCGGTTCAATACTTTCTGGTTACATGTTTTATTTAACAGGACTTGCTAAAGGACCTGTAGGAGAATTTATAGCAAATACTTCTGCTACAAAAATGAGTATACCAGTACCTGAGTTACTATTCAGAGCTATTTTCTGTAACATATTAGTTTGTGCTGCTATATGGTGTACATTTAAATGCAAAGATGATATTTCTAAATTAGTAATGATATTCTGGTGTTTATTTATATTTATAACATGTGGTTTTGAACATAGTGTTGCTAATATGACACTTCTTACTATAGGGCTTTTATCACCAGGAAATGCTGCTGTAAACCTTTATGGATACATCTATAATATAGGTATAGTTACATTAGGAAATATGATTGGTGGAATCTTATTCATGGCAGTTCCTTATTATCTAATATCACGTAAATAATATTTTTATAGTAAATCATAACGAATGGGTTACATATATTTAAGATTATTATTTAAAACTCTATTATGCTATAATAATTAAATATCAGATGAAAATAAGTATTTAATTAAGAAAGGCTGACTGCAATGATAAAACCAATTATGAAAGATGTATTATTCTTAGGTCAGAAATCTGAACCAGCTACTAAGGATGATGCTTATATAATTACAGACCTAATAGATACATTAAGAGCAAATTTAGAGAATTGTGTAGGTATGGCGGCAAATATGATAGGTATAAAAAAATGTATTATAGTATTTACCATTGGAGATATTATAGTACCTATGGTGAATCCTGTTATAAAAAAGAAAATGAACAGCTACGAAGCTGAGGAATGTTGCTTGTCTCTTACTGGATTTAGAAAAACCACAAGATATGAAACTATAGAGGTAGAATATTTAGATAAGAACTTTAAAAAGCAAAAAGGTACTTTCACAGGATATACAGCTCAAATAATACAACATGAAATAGACCACTGTAATGGTATTATAATTTAAATAACATATATTATGCAGAAATAGATTCCTATTAATAGTAATCTATTTCTGTTCTTATTTTTTAGCACTTTTACTCATTATTAAGTAATATATTCACTTCATCTTTTGTTAAGTGGCGATACTTTCCTTTTTCTAAAGATTTATCAAGTTCTATTTTTCCTATAGAAACTCGCTTAAGATATATAACATAACACCCCATAAGCTTTAACATTCTCTTTACTTGATGTTTTCTCCCCTCTACAAGAGTTAAATATCCACTTACTATAGGCTGGTTGTAGTAATCTTTGTTTATACTGTAGTGTTCTTTCAAATTTAATTCTTCTTCAAGTTTCCTATAATCACCACTTTTTAATATTTCAAGCTTTGCATTTTTTGTAATAGGATCATGCTCTCCTATATTCATCCCATTTTCTATATGTTTTTTCTTGTTTTCATCAAGATTTCCTAATGCTATAAAGTAATACTTTTTATCAATATGCTTATCAGGGTTCATTAATGAATGATTAAAATCTCCATCATTAGTTAAAATTAAAAATCCTTCTGTATCCTTATCTAGTCTACCTACATGAGTAACCCCATTCATATTTTCGTCTTTAAAATAATCAAATACTGTTTTATTTTCTTCATCTTTACGTGCAGTTACACATCCTTTAGGTTTATTGAACATGTAATATACCTTTCCTCTATGTATTACAGCTTCATTTTTATATTCAATATTATCATTTAATTCATCTATTTCTTGTGAGGGTTCAGTTACAGCTTTCTTATTCACCTGTACAAGTCCCTCTTTTATAAATATTCTACATTCTTTTCTTCCACCAATTCCTGACTCTGCTAAAAATTTATCTAATCTCATGTTTCCTCACTAATCTCCTAAGTCTATAATATACTTCTACTAAGTTCAGCTTATTTCTCGTTATTCTACTTTTTTTGAAATATTTATTTTTTAGACAACAAATATATTTACCAAAGATTTTTCTTCTTTGTGCATAAATTTAATGTTAAAAGAACTTACTAAAAAAATCAATTTCATTCTACAATGATAACACTACTTAATATAAAACTATTTCTTAACATTGAGTAATACATTTGCAATATAGTATACATACATTTGACTCATATCTTAATAATGCTATAATAATCCTAGAAATTTGCAGTATTTAAATTAAATATAATCCGGAATAATTTAATTATCAAAGTAAGCAATATAA
>DPOH01000186.1 GCA_003539755.1 Clostridium sp. | reverse complement strand
TGAATTTGTATATGCAATAATCTGTGACTCTGTATCTGCCATTCCAGTAATTTTACATAGCTTTCCTACAAATATGGCACATACAACTGCTATTGTTATGCCTCCAACTGTACCAATTATTGATATAAGTGACTTCTTATTTATTCCGTTTAAAAATACTATGGCTAATGCTATAGTTACAAAACATACAGAAATAGTTGATATAACAGGATTTACTCCTGATATTACTATAGGTATAAGTACCTTAAGTATCATAAAACCAGTAAACAACAAGCTGACAACAGACTTTATTCCCTTTTTGCCACAAATTAAAATAACTGATAATATAAATATTCCTATAAGTACATATAAATAATTTTCTCTTGATATTTCATAAAGGGAAATTGAAGTTATTTTATCATTTTCATCTACAGTATAATTTACTATAATTTTATCTCCATTGCTTACATATATCTTATGCATATCAATTGCTTCTATAGTATGTCTTATTTTATATCTTTCACCTTTATGATTTCCATCTAATATTTTAATTTGAAACTCTTGTTTTGCCTGACGAACTGGGTTATCCCCTTGTAATTTTTCTGTATCGTCAAATACAACTTCCTGCACCAAAGCTTTTGCTAAAGTATAATTTTCATTTATATTTAAAGAATAGCTTCTGCTTTGTTTCGCTGAAAAACCTATGAGCCCTAAAACAAGCATAGCTAGAATTGCAATACACATATATTGAACTTTGTTTAATTTCGTCATAATACCACCTGCCACATTTTTTTAAATATACAATATTCAGAAAAAGCCATAGAGTTGTAAATGCTCTATGACTTTCTGATTATAAATAAATCTTTAATATAAGAACTTATTGTTCAATTATGGATTCTAGTTTGCTTTTCCAGTGCTTAAAACATCATTCCAAGTTACAGCCTTTGAATTTTCAGATGTTTGTTCACCAGAAACTCCAGCTAAACTTATTGTTCCATCATTTATTAACTTAACAGCTTTTGCTCTCTTAGCTTCATCCCAATTGTTACCTATAATGCTCCAATTATTATCGCATACTGGTTCAATTATTCCGCCTTTTACTTCTTGAATATATGTACCTATTAGGTCTCTAATTCTTCCTTCACCTAAACCTGCAGTTTCTTCTGATTTTCCAATTAGAACTGGAAGTTCTTCACCTTCACCATATATTTCACCATTAGTCATTAGTTGTGTAGAAGCTCTATAGTTATTAATTGCTAAATATAATTCATCTGAATCAGTAATCTTAGTTCCATCCATCTTTGTTAAATTAACAATTCTGTTTCCTGGTTCTTTAGATATATCTATATCATATTTTACTCCTGTAAACATGTCATAATTATATCCTGGTATAGAACTATTAAATGAAATAGTCAAATCACCATCTTTATATGTATTATAGTATTTAGCAGACCATTCCATATATTTTTTTAGTTGCGCTCCATTTAATTTAAATACATATAAAGTATTATCAAATTTGTATATGTTAGCTGTATCACATTTCTTAATTGTTCCTTCTAATATATTAGCTCCATCCTTAAATGCTGCAGCTGCAGAAACATCAATTGGATGATTTGCTATCTTTTCACCATAATACATTTGTACTTTGTTTATAAGGTCTATCATTGCTGTTGGTTTTAATTTTGCTTCATCTATTCCTGCAATTTCATCTGGACCTACTAGGTTCCCACCTTTTAATTCTCCTATTGGAGTATTGGCATCATCAATAGCAGTTTGGCTGTAATGTTGTAGTTGGTCCACAACTTTTATATCAGATTCTACATCAGCTTGTCCTTTAGGAGCCATGTCATATAATGCTGTTGTTATATCGTTGCCTTTATTTGCAATAACATATTTTCCATTACTATCTTTAGTTAGTTTTATATTTATTTGTCCTAAAGTCTTAGCCCATTTATTTGCTTCAATAATTACTGTTCCTTTAGCTTTAGCTTCATTATAAGCTTCTAAAGTTTCAGTTGTAACTTTTCCGTCTTTAGTTGTTGCAGTTACTGTATTATCGGCAGCATTTAATGAATAAGTTTTTCCATTATAGCAGTAATTACCTGCAATCTTAACATGAAAATGAGCTGCAACAAATGCATCAATTTCAGGACATGCATCTATTATTTCAATTGCACTTGAACCTTCTTGATCAAATTCTTGAGTTTCTCCAACGTGATCTACTGCTACTATTGCACTAACATCTTGTTTCTTTAATTCTGCTATTGCAGCTTTTGTTTCTTCAACTGGGTTAGTTACTTTGTATCCTTCAAGATTAGCAGAGTCCCATTTAGTGATATTAGGAGTAACCATTCCAATTATACCAACCTTAACTCCACCTCTTTCAATAACTGTATAAGGTGCTGCAAGTCTGCTTCCATCTGAATTATATACATTTCCACAAAGAGCAGTTCCCTTAAATTGAGAAATTATTCTTTGCAATGCTGGAATGCCATAATTAAATTCATGGTTTCCAAGAGTCATAGTATCATATCCTAATATGTTCATAGCTTCAATCATAGGATTTGATGAACTATTAATAAATAATGATTCCGAATTATCCTGAATTATATCTCCTGCATCTACAAGAATAGTATTAGGATTTTCAGTTCTTAACTCTCTTACTTTAGTTGCAATCTGTGCCAAACTTCCAGAATTATCAGCAGCATTAATTGCATAATCATATGGAAGAAATCTACCATGTGAATCTGTAGTTGTTAATACCTGAATATCAATACTGTTGTCATCTGTCGTCTTACTATATTTTGCATCATTTGTAAGAATGACTACTTCCTTTTCATCATTGCTTTCAGCTGCTTTTACTGAAACCGGTGCCATAAAAGTTAGCATCATAGTTAAAGCTAAAAATGATGAAAGGATTTTTTTCTTTCTTAGACTTTTAAAAATCATCTGTCTTCCCCCTATTACGAAATTCTTTCATATTATATCATGTTTAGTATATTTTTTACAATAAATTTATTTTTTATATTTTTTTCTATTTTATTCTTAAAATATATACTTAATAATGTGGAAAACAGATTAATTAACCTCCTTTTCAAACACGGAAGGCTGCCTTGTTTCCTACTACAACCCTGAAGACTATTGTCTTGACGCAGTATCATAGATTTAAAATCCTTAGATACTTTTGTTCGGAGTTAATTTTATTATTTATTTTTTATTACTGTTGTTTTTGATAATAATATCTATACTTTTCATCTTCATTAAAGAAATCAGAATAATCCACATTGAATAAAGGCTTCTTTATTTTAGATATATCAATTTCTCTTGCAATAAGCTGAGTTAAAACTCCTCCATAAGATATATTTCCTTGAAGTATAGCACCATATATTTTTCCATCCTTATGAATTACTTTTTTATAGTTTCCAACTTCATCTTCTTCACTTTCTATACTATAAGTATCGTCTGGTGGTGTATTAATTCCCAATGACATTGTTGGAATACCCAAAAAGTTCATAGTAGACTTGCTAGTAAAGAAATCCTTTATTTCAGTATCTAAACCCATCATATTATCTGCTGCTATAAGACCTTCTTTAGTCGCCACAGACCAAATAGGACCTCTTCCTGTAACATCTCCTGCTCCATAAATATCTTCTATGTTAGTTCTTCCTCTAGCATCAATAATTAAGCCAAATTTATCACATTCTACAGGTGTATCTTTTAAAAATTCTACATTTGACCTTACTCCTGCACAGCATACTAAAAGATCACAAGGAATAAATTCACCAGTTGTTAATTGAATTTCTTTAATATTTTTATTTTCATCAACTATAAGCTCTTTAACGCCTTTTCCATAATATTGTTTAACACCATGTGCATCATAAGCTTTTTCATAAGTTAAAGCAGCTCTTTTATCTAACTGAATAGATAACATTCTATCCTGCATTTCCACTAAAGCTAACTCTTTACCATAATCTAAAAGTCCAGTTATTACATCTATACCTACAAGCCCAGCACCCATGATTACAATATGTCTACAAGATTCCTTTTTAGCTTCTTTCATTATGTATTCACAGTCATCTAAGTTTCTAAAACCAATAGAGTTCTTAGCTTCTTTTAAATGTGGTATTGGTGGAAAGAAAGTATGAGCACCTGTAGCTATTAAAAGTTTATCGTATCCTTCTTCATTACCATCTTCTAAAAGTATCTTTTTCTCTTCTACATTGAGTCCAGTACACGCTACTCCATTAATCCACTTAATATTGTAAACTTCCCAAAAGTCATCTTCCATAAATTCAAGACGTTTAAGATTTCTAAGACCTTCCATATAATAATGAAGTATGCATCTTGAATAAACATGGTCATCCTTTGATATTACAGTTATTTCAGCATCATTATCTATTTTTCTAAGCTGTCTTGCTGCATTTATTCCAGCAGCTGATGCTCCTATTACTACATATTTCATTAGTTTTCTATACCTCCTCTAAAGTTAATGCATTCATTGGACATCTTGCTACACATTGAGGATTACTACCATCATCTGCACGGCAGCTAGTGCACATGTCACATTTCATTATTTTCTCATAAAGAATTCTATCCGCCTTTAATACACCATAAGGGCATGCCATTATACACATATAGCAGCTTGAGCATCTACTTTCATCATATAAAACAAAACCGCTATCTTTATCTTTTCTCATTGCACCAGTCTGACATGTATAAACACATTCTGGTCTATCACAGTGTCTACACAATATAGGTGCTTCAGTTAAATTACTGTCTACAGTTACTCTAATTCTTGAATCGCAGGAATCATGGCTTACTGTACAGGCAGTAACGCATGTTAAACATCCAATACACTTACTTCTGTCAATTCTTATCCTCTTCATATTCTTATCCCCCTTAGTGTTTTCTTATATTAACTGGTGTAGTTTTATATGATGGCTGTTTTGAAAATTTAGCATATATACTTGGGGTTAATCTATTACAGTCTATATAGTGCATAGGTGCATATATATCTCCATATTGAACATTATCAGTTGACCTTACTACAAAGTCTGCAGACTCACCATTTATAGAATCTAAGGTTACAACGTCATTTTCCTCAATACCTAAGTCTTCTAGTAGCTTTGTATTAAAGAAAGCATAAGCTTTTTCAGAAGTTACATCTGTTACCCATTTAATTTCCCTAGTTCTAGTTAAAGTATGCCATTGTCCTGCTGTTCCTCTACCATTGTTTAATGTATAAGGGAACTCTTTTGTATTTGGAATAGGATTCTGCATAACCTCTTCAAATACAAAGTGAGCTCTATTATTTTTAGTATAGAACTTACCATTTTCAAATAAACGTCTTTGATTATTTACTAATTTATCGCCTTCTTTAAATGGCCATTGAATTCCTTTAGAATTTTCAAGCTTATCATAATCTACCCCTGTTATTTCACAAGGCATATACCTTGAACATTCCTTCATTAAATTAAAAGCATCTCTAGGAGTTTTCCATCTTTGAAGAAGATCTCCCATGCCTAATGCTTTACCTAATCCAAGAAGTACTTCATAATCAGTTTTTTCATTTTCTTCTCTTTCCAAAACTGGACGCATAGCTGAGACTCTTCTTTCAGTATTAATATATGTTCCCTCTTTCTTTATACCAGGAACTACTGGCAAGAAAACATCTGCTAATTTTGAAGTATCTGTATCACCATATACATCCTGTACAACTAATAACTCTAATTTTTTCATAGCTTTCTCAAATGTTGCATTATTAGTCCATGAATGCCTTGGATTTGTGCATATTACAAATAGTCCTTTTATTTCACCTTCATTAATTCTTTCAACAATCTCGTTGTAGGTTATAGTTGGTTCATGAGCTAACATATTTTCATCTACACCTAAGACTTTTGCAACTCTTAGCCTTCTTTCTTCATCTCTATAATCACCACCACCAAATAGTCCTGTTGTATTGCTAAATACTCTTGAACCCATAGCGTTACTCTGACCTGTTAAAGAGTTTGCGCCTGTACCTGGTTTTCCTATATTACCAGTCATTAATGCTATATTTATGATAGCTTCTGCTATTCGTACTCCGTCATAATTTTGATTAACTCCCATTGTCCACCACAAAGAAACTCTTTTTCCCTTATGTATAAGCTCTACTAATTCCATTATTCTCTCTTCAGAAATTCCAGTGGCTTCTGCTGCTTTTTCTACAGTATATTTCTTTACAAATTCCTTAAATGCATCAAAACCTTCTGTATGTTCTTCAATAAAGTGTTTATCTATATAATCTTTCTCTATTAACATATTAGAAACTGCATATAGTAAAGGTAAATCACTCTTTGCTTTAATGCCATACCAATAATCTGCACGAAGAGCTGTTTCAGATCTTCTAGGATCAATAACAATTAACTGTTTATCTTTATTTTCTCTTATTCTACTCCACAATATTGGATGAGAAACAACAGGATTAGATCCTATGAAAATTATAGTATCAGAAAGTTCTGCATCATTTAATGTATAAGCAGGAGCATCAAATCCAAAACTATGTTTGTGAGCTACAACTGCCGTAGACATACACAGTCTAGTATTTCCATCAAGATTAGTCTGTAAAAAATTTCTCCATATATGACCGAGTAAAGCAAATTCTTCTGTAGTTAACTGACCAGTACTTAGACCAGCTATACTTTCTTTACCATACTTTTCTTGTAGTCCTAATAATTTTTCTGCCACATACTTATAAGCATCTTCCCACTGCACATGTTTAAAACTGCCATCCTCCTGCTTTATCCTAGGCAAAGGTGAACATTTATAGACCGTAGTTTGCTTATCCAGATTAAGACCTTTTATACAAGAAAACCCGTCATTAACGGGATAGCCTTCAGTAGGTATAACTTTGACAATTTTATTATCTTCCACATAAAAATCTAAGTTACACGCAAGTGCACAATAATTACATGTTGACTGAACCTTTTTCATATTATCCCTTCCTTTTCTTTTAAATTTAGATATTTACACAATTATTATGCCCAAATACTTTTATATAATTATCTATTTATGTAATTAGGTGAAAATCAAATAATATATGCCTTAATATATGTGAAACACATAATTAAACTTAATTGACGGCAAAACTTTTTTAATTTAGACTTATAATGTTTTTATATTTTTATAATCTAATTAAATTTTATTGAGGTGTACAACTTTGGAAGAATTATTTATCAAATTTTTACCTATACTTATTCATATATTTGAATTAATGGGAATTATAATTTTAACTATAGGAGTTTTTACTGCTTTTTATCACTATATTCAAAACAGATTTTTTCATAAACATATAGATGTAAAATATGAATTTGCAGATGTTATGGTAACAACTTTAGATTTTAAACTGGCTGCAGAAATTCTAAAAACTGTTACTATTAAAAGCTTTGATGAACTTATTATTTTAGCTTCTGTATTTTTTATAAGAATAATTATGACTTTCGTTTTAGAATGAGAAATGTGTGACGCAAGAAATTATACTATGATTATAGAACAATAGTATATATTTAACACTTAATATATGGCCAGGAATAAATGTTGATTTATAGCTTGGAAGATATAATGGAAAAACTCAAATTACTACTTCTTATAATTGGGTAACTTATGTTCCAGTATAGATACAAAAAAAATCCTCACATCCAGAACTTCAAAATCCTTAAGATGTGAGGGTTTTTACAATATAATTTTTTATTTTTTTATCTTATATTCAATTAAATTTCCATAACATAATTATAAATATAGTTATTGAACAGTCCTTATAATTTTTATATAATTCAGCATCTAAAATATTATTATTTCTATTTTTATTTAACGAAAACTAAATATAAATAATATAATAAGAATTAAAG
>DPOH01000332.1 GCA_003539755.1 Clostridium sp. | reverse complement strand
CAATTATTGCTGAAAAAGCAGGGGCATGTGCAGTAATGGCTCTTGAAAGAGTACCATCAGATATAAGAAAAGAAGGCGGAGTTGCCAGAATGTCAGATCCTAAAATGATAAAGGAAATACAAGAAGCTGTTACAATACCAGTAATGGCAAAAGTAAGAATTGGACATTTTGTTGAAGCGCAGATATTAGAATCTTTAAATATTGATTTTATAGATGAAAGTGAAGTACTTACACCAGCAGATGATAAGTATCACATAAATAAGACAGATTTTAAAGTACCTTTTGTGTGTGGTGCAACTAATATAGGAGAAGCATTAAGAAGAATTGGTGAAGGTGCTTCAATGATTAGAACAAAAGGAGAAGCTGGAACTGGTGATGTAGTCAATGCTGTTACTCATATGAGAACAATGACTAGCCAAATAAAAGAAATTCAAAAAGCAAGTATAGAAGAATTAATGACAATAGCAAAAAATTATGGAGCACCGTATGAACTTGTTAAATATGTATGGGAAAATGGTAAACTACCTGTAGTTAATTTTGCAGCTGGAGGAATTGCTACACCAGCAGATGCAGCACTTATGATGCAGCTTGGATGTGATGGAGTATTTGTTGGTTCAGGAATATTTAAATCTGACAATCCTGAAAAGAGAGCTAGAGCAATAGTTCTTGCTACAACATATTATAATGATCCTGAGAAATTAGCAGAAGTATCAGAAGATTTAGGTGGAGCTATGTCAGGAATAAATGCTAAAGAAGTAGCACAAAAATATGCTGAAAGAGGATGGTAAAATGAACATTGGAGTTTTATCATTTCAAGGCGGAGTAGCTGAACATTTAACTCAAATTAAGGCACTTGGTCATAAAGGGATTGAAGTAAAAAAGGAAGCAGACCTTGAAATTATAGATGCAATAATACTTCCAGGTGGTGAAAGTACAACTATAGGAAAATTGCTTAAAATAACCGGACTTATGGAACCACTAAGAAAAAAAATACAAGAAGGTATGCCAGTATGGGGAACCTGTGCAGGAATGATACTCCTTGCTAAAGACATAGAAAATGAATCTAAAAGTCATTTAGGAGTCATGAACATAAAGGTTAGAAGAAATGCTTTTGGAACTCAAATAGATAGTTTTAAAACCAAGAAGATAATACATGAAGTTTCTAATAAAGAGATTGAACTTGTATTTATAAGAGCTCCATATGTATTAGAAATTGAAGATAATGTGGATGTATTATGCAAAGTAAATGATAATATAGTAGCAGTAAGGCAGGATAATATTTTAGCAACTTCTTTTCACCCAGAGTTGACAGAGGATTTAAGTTTTTTGAATTACTTTATAGAAAATGTAGCAAGATAATATTTTCGCAAGATACTGCGAAAGATTAAGGATACAAATAAAATAATATCTACAATAAAACAATTTTAAATTAGATTAGATAGTAAAGTATGTAAGGACGTGTAATAGAACCTTACATACTTTTTTTAATAAATATCGTTCACTATGTTTATATTTTTTTACTTATTGATTTAACTTGCAATTATATTGTATTTCTTCAAATAGTATTTTTCAAATAAAAAACACTCACGAATTATATATTATTGTAGAAAAAGTTGATAAAAGATATTTAAAGTAAAATAAATATTATAATATAAATGAGAAAATGCTCGAAAAAGGCAATGTGCTTATGATAGAAGTAAATTCCGTATCTTATACTCAAGATAAAGAAGCATTAGGCATTCAAGATAATTTTATACATGAAAGTACAAAATGGAGTATTCTAAGCAGCAAAGCCCTTGAACGTGGAGAAAAAGTTAAGTTTAATAATATCTCATGTATCGTAACTGGCATAAATATAGAAGTATATAAGGAAGAAATAAGAACAATCTATATGCTTGAAATTAAAAGAGGAGTAAAAACTGCTTATAAGACAAATAGTAAAATAGCTGGAATGGGACTACCTGCCATAGTAAAAGATGTCCAAGGAAACAGAATGCATGTACATTTTAAAATTGATAAGGAAGATGAATCATGCTCAAATGAGAAGTTTTTTACTTATGCAATAGAAAGCAGTGCCTGGTATTGTATGCCTGAGGCTGGAAGTGAGGTTTGTTTTGAAAATGAAGCAGTAGCAATAAAGTCGCAGTAAATATGGCTCAATCTGGGGATGTTAATATATGTGGACAATATATAAATATAACTGCTTCAGAAGATGTACAGCTTGGAATGAGAGATGGAGAACAACCAGTAAAACCTCAGAGTATACAGCTCACAGCAGGTAAAAAGATAGATATAAGCAAAGGAGATACTTTAGGTATTGAATTTGTAGATGAAATGTATGTACAAGGACCAATGATAAAGTATGAAGGAACAATTAAAGATGATATAGAGATTCCTGAGGAAATTGCTAATGAAGGCAAAAACGATGAAAAGCTTATGAATGATATAAACAGTAATGCTAAAAATATAGCCGAAGAAAAAGTAAAAGAGGCAAAATCTAAAATATTTAACAATATATAATATAATTATGAATACAATATTGAAGGATTACCAGAAAAGAAAACAGCAAATGGTAAAACAATAATAGAATACACATATGATAAAAATAATAATATCAAATCAATAAAAGATATTACTGGTAAGAGCAGTAAATACACATAAAGCAAAACTCTTAAAAACAATGCAAA
>DPOH01000327.1 GCA_003539755.1 Clostridium sp. | reverse complement strand
CTAATCCGATAGATGTTTATTACTTATTATAAAATTTTATTATTAATTAAATAATTCTTTCTTATATTGATTATTTAGTTATTATATTTTTAAAATATCATTTTTAATAGAATACATTACAACATATACTATATTAGTATATATTTTATACTAATACAATTCAACTTAAAAAGCTTTTTAATAACTATAATACTATTGTAAAAACTTTAAATACTAAAATAGAGAAATGTAATATTGAACTTTCTGATATATACTCATTATATTAACAAACCTTCTAATATAATTAATTTTCTATTATAAATATAAATAACTATGGCCTATACAAGTAAAACTAAATTTACTCATATAGGCCACTATATAAATACACTAGGTAGCAAAATTAAATAGTAGTATATAGCTTATTTACTTCCAGGCTCTGAAGTACTTGAGTTTTCTTGCTTCTGATTTGAACTACTATTACTCTGTAATTTGCTTTTTCCTTGATCTGGCGTTTTTTCTAAAGGTGCCTTTTCACTAGCCTCCTTTTTCTCATTTTCTATATTCTTAGAACTACTTTTATCTGTTTTAGAATCTTCTGCATTATTTACTTTGTTATTATCTGTTTTGGAATTTTCAATATTTTCTTCAGATTTTTCTTTATCTTTAGAAGAAGTGCTGTTATTTTTTGATTCTGAATTATTAGAAACTTTTTTATCCGTATCAGTATTTGATGATACATTTGCTTTTACATTTTCATCTTTATTTGAATCTTCTGGTGACTTTTTGCTGTAAGTATCATTTGGCACCTTATTTCTACTAGAATTACTATTTGTACTACCAGCACTATTTGTGCTTCCAGTATTTTCATTATTTTTTGAACTTCCTTGACTTATATTTCTTTCTGTACCACTAGGTTTATCTACTGGTTCTGATTGTTTTAAAGAAGCTCCTGCCTGTTGTGTATTAACTTTATTATCTAAACCTGTAAATTCATCAGTCATATTATTATAATATTTATCTGCTAATATTCCTGCGTATATTAATACTACTATTGCCATCATAGCTGCTAATATTTTTTTATAATTAAAAAAATTCTTATCTTTATTGTTTATTTTTTTATTCTCACTATTTGTTTTGTAGCTTTTATGATTTCTTTTAGTTACTACTTCACTTATATCTTGTGGTATGCCTGCTATTGTTGCAAAATATCCATTTTTACAAGAACCATTTACTTGCTTAAAGTTTTCTGGTGAACGTAGTGTGACTATTGGCTTTTTTATTATTCCTTCTCGGCCTTCAACAAATATCTTAGTTAAAAATTCATCATTTTTACTTAAAAAAGGAATACATATATTATAATTATTATTTTCACTTGAAGTTTCAAATCTTAATCCCTTTGTTATCCTAGCCTCATCAATTCTTAAATTGTCATAATGACCTTGAATGTTAAGACTTAAATTATGGATGGTCTTATTTGAAATATTCCTCATAATAAAAGTAAATACCCACACTTTTTTGTTATTTATCTTCAAATGAACAGGCTTTTCCATACTGCATTGTATTCTTGGTGCAAAATTTTTATATCCATCTAGTAATACTCCAGATATAAATGAAATTATAATGGTTATAATTGCGGTTTTGATAATACTTAGCATACATATATCTCTTCCTTATTTTTCCATTTGAACATAAATTATTATATGATAGCCACTTTATATTGTCAAATATCCAAAACCAATACATTTTTCTTTTTATTTTCCATATAAAACGTTTAAAATAATTATTATCTCCTCCTTTCTTCCTCTTATATATTCTTAAGCCAAGTATATAATTTAAATAAAAAATAACTCTTTTTTGGATTATAACAATCTATTATCACCAAAAAAAGAGTTATTCTTTATATTGTCAAAATCATTAATTTTGAATTATTCTCCAAAACACATATGTGCAAGAACCTTACTTGGAGCTTCTACAACAACACTATGTTTTACACTTTCTAGTTCATCCATACCTTCCTTAATTTCCATAACTATTACTCCATTAAAAATCTTATTGTTTACTATTAAATGTTATATTTTGTTAAATGCTATATTTCTATATTTATAAATATTATATTTATCTTTATTATTACTTTTATTATTTAAAAATTTTACTTATACGCTAGCTGCAATTCTTCTTCCAAAGCTAATACACTTAGCTTTATCTTCATCATCTGGTTCTTCATGAACTATTAATCCTTTAACTACTAATACTGCACCAGCAGCTTCCATTCTTTCCTCCCAGTTTCTCATCCATTCGCCGTCTCCCCAGCCATATGAACCAAATAAGGCAACCTTTTTACCCTTTATCTTAGGTTCTAATTCTTCAACTAATGGTTCCATATTTGCTTCTTCAAGGCTTTCAGCACCTTGTGCTGGACATCCTAATATTATTATATCTTCATTTTCTAAATCTTTGGCTGAAACTGATTCAACCTCGTATAAATTAACATGTTCTCCTTCTACTGTGATTCCTTCGGCAATTAATTCAGCCATTCTCTTTGTATTTCCTGATTCACTATAATATACTATTTTCATAGGTAATCCCTCCTCGGCCTCACTCTTTATTTTTACTTTGTTAAGTTTCTTTCCTTAACTTCTAACTTCATTATAGTCCTGAAAAATATAACTTAATGTGATTCGAGTCACATTTATGAGTATAATTTATTTTTATTAATTATATTTATTTTTATATCTCAACGTACTCCTATAAAAATTTATAACTTTATTATATAATTTTAAATTTAAATTCCATTATTTCCGAAAATATAAACAAAAAATAAAACAAGGCTCTTTATAATTTCTAAAGCCTTGTTCACCATTGCAATAATCAAATTTAAATCTATCCACTTTATTTATTATATATTAATCTTTATAGGACTTATTATTTATTCAGGCATTCTATAAAAAAGCTTACTTTTACCATGATTTAAATCACCATGAATTTTCATATAATCATTAATTTCTTCTATTTTAATATAATTTTCATCACTATACTTCAAATGAGAATTTCTAAACTCCCCCCTATTCTGTAATATGTCATTATATAAAATAGAAAAGCTTTTTGTAGGACAGATAGATCCATATCCCCATGATACGCTAGGATATACTATATTCGTTCTATTTCTATTTGCTCCTACAATAAGATAATATTTTAATCTCTGACCATATAGTAATGGATCATTTTGTTTTACTATTCCCCATTCTGAAAATAATAGACATACACCTGCAACCTGTGGAGCAGCCATAGATGTACCAGTTTTAGTATCATATCCACCTCCAACAAGGGGTCCATATATATTTTCTCCTGGTGCTAAAACATCTGGTTTTACATAATTTTGATCTAAACCTCCCCTCCCACTAAAGGTTGATAATGTATTTGTAGTAGAATTATAAGAACCAACTGATATAACATTTCTTACAGTTGCAGGTATTCCTAAGGTATTATTTTGACTAGGTGTTAAAAATCTTGTTTTCGGATTGAGTCCTTCAGAAATAGGCAGCCATATATAATAGTTTCCAATTTCCTGATCTGAAGAATTAATTTCTATATTCCATGTTCCTTTAATAATAAACTCAGATATTTTAGGCGTAAGAATAATTTGAATTTCACTTTCTAAATCAAAAGGCCTTGCACCTGATATATATATATCACACCTTGTTTGTCCAATAGTAAGTGTTTTATATCCCTCTTGAATTTCTATTTCACCACTATTTATACCATTAGGCCCTATTATATTTATAGTTGCTTTTGGAAGTACTGATTTATATACATTTATTGCAACCATACTTTCATCATTAGCTATATTAAATGCTTGTCTTTGTCTATTAATTCGGCTAATATTTCCTTCTACATGATGACCTGCATCTCCCTCATTCCCTGCTGCTACAACAATTGTAACCTTTTCTAGTTCAGCAACTGTACTTATATATTGCTCAAGAAGGCTGGCTTCATTATGAGATCCATAATTTGTGCTTAAGCTTATATTGACAACTAAAGGCATATTTTGTTCTTTGCTCTTATCTATTAAAAACTTTAAGCCCTTCATTATATTACTGCTTAAAACCCATCTTCCTCTTCCGCCTCTAACCATAATTATATTTGCATCTTCTGCTATACCTCTATATTCATAAGGTACATTTCCACCTCCACAAGCCTCTCCCACAACATGAGTTCCATGACCTGTAATATCCTCTGCTGGTATCATTTCATATGGATTATTTGATTTTATTGCTTCATTAATTTTATTCTTATCATAAACCACATTATTTACCAAATCATATATATAAAGAATACGTGTATTTCCATCTTTATCTCTAAACGCTGGATGAGTAAAATCTATACCTGAATCAATAAATCCAGCTATTACTCCCTTTCCAGTAAGTTCATATTCTATTGAAATCTTTTGTGTACCACAAGCCCCAAAAGTTATACTCGTATCTGATTCAAAAAGTTCCTTTGGTAGCTCCATATAATTAATTTCTGGATAATTTGCCAAATCCCATATTTTACCTATAGGTATAGTAACTATTGCAAAATTAAATTGGAGATCATAAAAAGTCCCACCTAATTGTTCTATAAATCCCTTTATATTTTGAGCATTATATTTATATAAGATTATAACTTCTATATTTTCTTCGACGTTACCATCATTAGAGTTAGAATACATACGTCTAAGAATCTTATTTTTAATCTCCATTGGTACATTAGTCAAAAGTCCAATAGAAGCATTAACCTTGCTACTGCTAATATTCTGCCTATATATTTTAATCTCCTCCATACTAACTTGTTTTCTGCACATTAACCAATATAATATCTTAAGTAAGGTTTTGGAACATATTTAATATATTAAGTATGCCATACCCCCACTGAGGATTAGGATAATAATCTCCTCCTCTTGCAATTACTCCTCTAGCTAAATATGTCTTAATAGTTTTAGAGTACATATAAGGATCATTTCTTTGTATTACTCCCCACTCAAAAAGCATAGCACATGCTCCAGCAACTATAGCAGCAGATACTGATGTTCCATTTGCAATTGCTGTTTTATTACCTGGTGCAGTGGTTAAAACATCTACACCTCCTGCTGCAACATCAATAGCATTTATATAATTTTCACTAAAAGCCATTCCTGAATACCCTACAACATTATTGTTATTTTGATTATAAGCTGCTACTGTAACTGAAAAATCATTATTAGATGGATTAATTATAGTTCCATAGGTATCTTACGGGCTTAATACTGTATTTTTAGATGTAATCCCCAGCTGAGGTATCCATATATTAAATTTTCCATCTAAAACAATATTTCCTGTAAGCTTTATTTTCCAAATACCTGGCTGTAAATTATAAAAACGTATTTTTATAAGCTCATCGCCAGATAGCTGTTCTGGTATATAATAATTTAATTTTATTTTTGTCTTTTCAAATATAAACTGATACACACTTGTTCTTTCTGTTGTTGATGTTGAAATTCCACTATCTTCTCCAGATGGAGATATAACTTCAACAGACATAATATTAGGCGCATCTACCCATATTTCAACCCAGAGGTATTTTTCTTCAGGAGGAACATCTATCTCTATGGTCTTTGAATTTTCATCACTGCTTATAGCTCCTGATGCATGATTATTATTTGCCCTTTCATTACCTGCACATGTAACTACTATTATTCTTGAATTCATAGATACATAATCAATAAAAGAATCTAATACACCATTTCCTTTATGATTACCTAAATTAGTTCCAAGAGGCAGATATATTACAAGTGGTCTATTGTACACTGAAGAATATCTATATAAAAATAAAATTGCTGCCCATATATTAGCAAGATTATATACAGGTACTGATGGTTTATAAAAACTTTCAAATCCATAATCTTCAACTAATTTAACACACATTAAATTGCAGTCAGGTGCAATTCCCTTTAGTTCAGGCTTTTTGCCTGTCCCACCAATAAGTCCTGCCATCTGTGTGCCATGACCTATTTCATCCTTTGAAGGAACCACTGCATATGGATCATTTCCATTTTTATATTCATTAATAGCTCTTTGTATCTCATCATGGTTATAAACTGTTCCAAACTGAGCATCTACTGGAAAATCAGTTTTTCTATTTTCAGCAGTCTGATCCCATATAAAATCAATTCTTGAATTACCATCTTTGTCTATAAATTCTTCATTAAGATAATCTATGCCCGTATCTATAATTGCTACATCTACCCCCTGTCCTGTTAAATTTAAGGGAAGGTTTAACTGCAGAAATTCTGCCTTTGCAGCCTCAGCTGGTGTTATTGATTGTAGTGTATACATTTCAGCCGGCTTAACAAATACAACTGTTTTAAATGCTATTCCCTGGTCAATATCATTTATATGCTCCTTTGGAAAAGATAATATGGCATAAATATCTGAAAGTATAGTAACCACAAAATATGGGTGGGGATCAATTTCAGCTTTAACGTCTCCAATGAATTGTATAAGGTAATGATAATAATTAGGATCTGTGAATATATTATTGTTTTTTACATCTCTTTGCATACAAACTCTCCTATACAATTTTTAGGTACCCTTATAAATAGATTATCAACATAATACTCATAATCACCAAATTCATTTACCTCTATTCCTATGCTTCTATGGTGACGATTTAGTTGAGCATTCTTAAATAATCTACCTATAACATTAAAAACTCCAAGAAGATTAAACTCGCCATAACCAGTTTCCTTATTAGGATATTTATATAATGGATTTCTTACAGCACTATATTCCAAATAGCTTATTACCTTTTTTGAATACATAGTAGGATCATTTCCCTTTACTATTCCCCACTGTAGAAGAAGTGCACACCCCCCAGCTACTATTGCTGCAGCCGCAGAACTTCCAGTCATTGTTGTATTCACTTCATTTACATCTGTAGTTATAATATTTTCACCTATTGTTGCAATCATAGGTGTTATTGCCATACGAACTGAATTACCATTTGTAGTAAAGCCTCTACCTGATGATGAAACTATTACATTATTTTCTCCAAGATGTCCAACTGAAATTACATTGGTTGATGTAGATGGAAGCGTTATAGTACTATCTGATGTTGGTGTTAGAAATACAAGACCCTCTGGAATGACAGAATGAGGCGGAAGCCATATATCGTAACGACCATTTATTACATACTCTCCAACAAGCATTATCTTCCATATACCTGGCTTAATGTCTTTAAATACTATCTGTACTAAATCGTGTCCAGTAAAGTGATCAGGTGTCCTAAAAGAAACTGTGTATTCTGTTTCAGTAAACACAAATTTACTTGTTTCACTTTTATTTAATTTTGACACTATAATACTAGATGATTCGTCCGTTGGAGAAATAATATTTACAGAGGCTTTATTAGGCTTTTGAATCCATATATCCACAGTAAGCATTTTAACTTCTCTTGGAACTTTTAATTCCTGAACAGATTTATCACCCTTATACTTAAGAAAACCAACTGCATGCCCCTGTGCATCTCCTTCATTACCTACACCTGTAACTAGACACATACCTCTATTCATACCCAATGAACTTACATATCTAGAAATAAGATTTGCTCCATCATGGGATCCATTAGTTCCTCCTATCCCCATGTATATAACCATTGCTTTATTAGTAAGCTTAAAAAACTGCTGTTTTAAAAATTCCAAACCAGCTACAATTTCTGAATTGTTATATACTGCTACATCTCCTATCTGATTTCCCTCAAGTCTCTTCTTAAAATTAGAGGATTCAAAAAGCTTTACAATAATAAAATTGCACCTATCTGCTACACCTTTAAATCCAGTTCCATTTCCCTTTGCACCTATTATTCCAGCAACCTTTGTACCATGACCACGTTCATCTCTTGAAGGTACTATGTCATATGGATTATTGTTATTTAACTTAGCTTGTATAGCCGCATTAATTTGCTCATTTGTATAAACAGTTCCTATATATGGTTTATCAGGATCATCAGAAGTATTTTCTATACTCTGATCCCATATTGCTAATATTCTCGATGTATCGTCTTCATTTATAAATTCATTATTTAAATAATCAATCCCACTATCTACTATTCCAACTGTAACTCCACTTCCATTAAGGCCTAAGTAAGGATTAATCTTTATGCTATTTATTTTATCAACATAATCAGGAGCAATATCTTCTAAAACAAACATAGCTCTAAAATCTATATAAATTATAGCTGGTACATCATTTAATAGCCTGTTTATATTTTCTGGATAAACAGCTATTATTCCTAAAGCTTCATTTAAAATACTACCTACAGCATAATCTACTTTACTCATTTGTTCTAAAAAATTCCCACGATACTCTATTAAATGATTTTGTGCCCGTGGATCATAAAACAAGTTATTGCTATCAGCCATCTTTATCCCTCATCCTCTTTTTTTATAATTATATTAATTTTTTCTTGAGTAAATGATTTTATATTATTGTAATTTAATTAGAACTTTTACTATAAATTAAATATCCTGCCAGAATAATATAATAAATTTATATTACTCTGACAGGATATCTATAAATCAAGCTTTTTTCAAATTATATACAGTCATCTAAGGCTTCTTCATCAAGAACAAGTATCTTTTTAGTACCTATTAATTTTATAAAGCCTTCTTCTTCAAATTTTTTAAGTTTCCTGCTTATGGTTTCTCTTGTTACCCCAATATAGTTTGCCATATCTTCGCGAGACAAAGGAAGTTTTATAAGTTTCTTTCCTTCTAATTTTTCGCTGTATTTATCCATAAGATTTAATAATAAATATGCAATTCTAGCATCTACATCATTAGTTGATAAATTCTGTGCTAGATTTTCGATAGCAGCTAATCTTTCTCCTACACTTTCAAGAAGCTTTAATGCAATCTCAGGATTTTTTAAAACTATATCCTTAACTTCATTCTTTTTTAAAGTACAGATTTTTGCAGCATCCATAGCTTTTGCATTAAACTTATATTTTGATGATTTTATAAGATCTAGTTCTCCAAAAAAATCACCATTGGTCAGTATGTGAAATATTTGCTCTTTTCCATCTTTATTATATTTATATAACTTTATTTTTCCTTCATTTATAAAATATAATGTATTTGCACTACTGCCTTCTGTAAATATAAGACTTCCCTTTTCAAAAGATTTATGTTCAATTTCACTAACAATTTCATCTAATTCGTAAGAATCTAGATTTTCAAATATAGGTACTCTACTAGCACAAAATCTGCTACACTTCCCACAATCAATTTTATCCATAACTTTTCCTCCTAAGTTCCTCATTATATTTTATTCAAAAATATATCATCCAATTCAATTTTTGAATTACCACAACATAATATTGTTAATTCCAAGAGGAAAACATCTTATAATTAATATACAACTTTGTTTCTACCACTATTTTTAGCTTCGTACAGCTTTTTATCTGCAATTTCAAGTAACTCATCAATATTTTTTTTATCTTCCATACGACTAGCTACCCCAAAGCTTGCTTTTACTTTTATTTTATTTCCTTCGAAAAAGAACTCATGGTCTTCTATAGTTTTCCTTATTATATCGATTACACTTATTATATTTTCATTTTTATTATGATTGAATACAATAACAAATTCTTCTCCACCATATCTTGCAATCCAGTCAGTTGATCTTATGTTAGCCTTAATAAGTTTAACAATTTCCTTTAATATAAAATCTCCAGCTGGATGTCCATATGTATCATTTATAATTTTAAAGAAATCTATATCCATTATTGTTATTGAAATACCTTTATCCTTTAAATCATCATCATTTATTCCTACAGAAAGATATTCATTTATGAATCTTCTATTATATGCTCCAGTAAGTTCATCTGTTACAGAAAGTCGATTAATTCTATCAATTTCTTTTTGCATTTGAAGAGTACTATTATTAACAACTGTTTCATCAGTAATATCTTTTATAAATTCAAAAATATATAACTTTTCTTCAATTTCAATAGGTGCAGACATAATCATATATAATTTATTTTCAAAATATTCTATTTTCATGATTTTTTTTCTTTCATTATATGCTCGTAAGGATGTACAATTTGTACATGCACTATCGTTATTTAAC
>DPOH01000193.1 GCA_003539755.1 Clostridium sp. | reverse complement strand
CTCTTAAACTTATATACTTATACTCATTAATGTCATCATTAAAATCTTCTATTTCACTATATGTTATCAATATATAAAAGCATATATACTCAATATCATCATATGTTAAACTCCCAAGCCTCTTATCTTTAGGCTCCATTGTCATATCATCAATTGGAAGATTGGCAATTCCAAGTTTAAATGCAGTCTTTCTTATTGCCTTACTACCTGAACATAAACCATATTTATATAAAAGTGGGCTGCAATAATTTCTTTTTAGTATATTTTCATATTCCTTCTTTTTAAGTTTATAACTTGTTTTCTCTATACATCCTATTAAAACATCAGTTTCTAATTCAACATTATTTATTTCATCCTTTATTACATCATGCCAATGTGGTTCATTTACTATATCAGTACATAATTCAATTATTCTTTTATATTCTTCACACTCATCTAATGTTTCTATATTTTTGTTTTCCTTATAATAATCTACTAGTATTCCATCAACTGAATATAATATTGATACTACTGCATATAAAGAATATATACCACCACTTACTTCATGTACAGCTTCTAAAATCTTATTACATACAGCTACCTTATTATTAATCTCACCTAATCCATAATCAGATAAAACTGTACAAAAAGCTTTTGTAAACAATTCTATATTGTGTGAATCCAATTTAGCTCTATTTAAATATTCTAAGATATCAACTGATAAAATACTATACTCGATAATTTCAGGTATTGGATAATTATCAGTACATCCATATTCAACAAGCCAATTTTCTATTTCATATGTTAATGCCTTTAAGTGAACAAGAGCAAAAAACTTCCCATAATATTCTGCATGTTTAGCAATTTCAAAAATTTTATTATTTTTATTATTCATATGTGAATAATCGTTAATTACATAGAATATAAAGCTATTGTGAATAGAAAAAATATTTAATATTTCTTCTAAGTTATCAACTTCAAGTAATTGAGCCATAATCAAAGCCAGCTTTACCATTTCTTCATTTTGACTATTTAAAATCACATTATTGACGAATTGTGTAAGTAACTCTTTGTTTGTATCATTATTTTCAATTACTGTACTTAATGTTTGCCTAATACTTTCGTAGTAGTAAATAACCTGGTTTGATTTTAAATATTCTTCAATATCTTTATAGTTTTTTTTGTTATAAAGTACTTCTAATAAAATCTTCACTAATTTAGCCGCTGATTTATTTTGCTCAAATAATTTAAGAGGCTTAATCTTTTTGGTAAATACTCTATATTCATAACTTCCAGCATTCTCAATATCTTGAAAGCTATAAACTTCCCCTTTATTCTTATTATAGAATTCTTTTAATTCTATATAATACGGCTTTTCTATTTTATTTTCTGTCATATTGCTCTCGCCCCCTATCTTTTTATACCATTTTATTTTACCATTATTTCAAAATTTTAACTAATACTTTTCTCATATCTCCTATCATATATAACGAACCACTTATTAATATAAGATCATCTTCATCTGCTTCACTTATTGCTTTTGATACAGCCTCTTCATAATTTTCTATAGCTATTACATTTTTATTATATTTAACTATTTTATCTTTTAAGTCCTGGCTAAGCTGAGCTCTATCACTATGAGGAGTAAGGGCATATACTTTTTCTGCATATGGAACTATTTCCTTTATCATTTCATCAACTTGTTTATCTGCCAAAATACCTAACAGAAGGATCATATTCTTATACTTAAAATATTTATCCACATTATATGTAAGTGATTTTATACCATCAATATTATGTGCTCCATCCATTACAATAAGCGGTTTCTTATTTAATACTTCAAGTCTTCCCTTCCACTCAACATCTTCTAAAGATTTTTCAACTAATTCAACATTTAGTTTTTCATTCTGTCCTTCAAAAATAACCTCTATAGTGTTTAACACCACTGCTAAGTTAAGCATTTGATGTGCTCCTAAAAGAGGCAGTTTAACTTTATAATCATTCTTCATTGTACTTACCTGTACTTCTTGATATATATCATCTCTATTTATATCTAAAAGCTTTACGCTGTTTTTCTGCACAAGTCTTATTCTTGAATTCATCTCTTCAGCTTTTTTCACAATAACCTCCTGCACATTCTTTTCTGCAGGATAAACCACAACTGGTACACCTTCTTTTATTATTCCAGCTTTCTGCTCAGCAATTTCCTCTATAGTATCACCTAAAATATTCATATGATCATAACTTATAGATGTAATAACACTTACAATAGGAGTCAAAACATTTGTAGAATCTAAAGTACCTCCAAGTCCTACTTCTACTACCCCATAATCGACATTTTCTCTATAAAAATATAAAAACATTAGTGCTGTAAGAATTTCAAATTGAGTTGGATGGTCATATTCTTCTTTTATAACCTTTTCTACAGCTTCTTTAACCTCCACCAATAATGATACTAGTTTCTCTTTAGGAATATTTTCACCATTGATTTGTATTCTCTCTTCAAATTCCTCAATATATGGAGAAGTGTACATCCCCACTTTGTAACCCATTCCTCTTAGAACTTTTGTTATCATTGCAGTTGTTGAACCCTTTCCATTTGTTCCTGCCACATGAATTAATTTGAGTTTTTTATCCGGATTCCCCAGTAATTCTAAAAGCCTAAATGTCCTCTTAAGTCCATAATTAGATCCAAATCTTCCTATGCTGCTTATATACTTCATTGCTTCTTCATAAGTCATAATTCTTAACCTCTTTTTTCATCAATATTATTTAATTATTTATTATTAAGTAAATTCTATCTTAATTAGCTTTTTACTTCAACCAAAATATAGGTGTTTAATATACATCATAAAAAACAGCTTTGTTTCTAATCTCCCTTGGTCAATAAAAAAACTCCCAATATTTCATATATATCAAAAGATTGATATCACTTAAGTTAAGCATTTAAATATTTTTTAATTTCCCATGCATATGTATAGAAAAAATTCCATATTGAGCTGTTTTTTAAAAGTGTTGTTTTGTATATTATTCATATTTTGTGTCAATGATCCAAATGAGGTGAATAAATTGATAGAAAATGATGTTTATTATAAAAATTTAGAAAAGCTTATACCCC
>DPOH01000192.1 GCA_003539755.1 Clostridium sp. | reverse complement strand
GCTCTTGGTTGCATTGAAGGAACAGAAGTTCAACTTAAAAGGACTGCACCCCTTGGTGATCCTGTTATAATAAATGTTAGAGGATTTGACCTAGCAATAAGAAAAAAAGATGCAGAAAGCATAAAAATAGTAAAATAAAAGTTTATATTATTAAAAAGATTTAATAATATTTACATATATATTAAACAAAGGATGGACTTATAAATGACAAATGTAGCTTTATTAGGTAACCCTAATGTTGGAAAAACCACACTTTTTAATGCACTAACTGGATCTAACCAGCATGTTGGTAACTGGCCAGGTGTTACTGTTGAGAAAAAAGAAGGGCATATGGGCGATATAAAGATTGTAGATTTACCAGGTATATATGCTATGGATACCTTCTCTAATGAAGAAAAGATATCAAAGGAATATTTGGAAAATGGCAATGTTGATGTGATTTTAAATATAGTAGATGCATCGAACTTAAACAGAAATTTATATCTTACAACTCAGCTTAAGCAGTTTAATAAACCTATTATTTTAGCTCTTAACATGATTGACATATGTGAAAAAAAAGGAATAATAATTGATTATAAGAAACTTAGTAAAGAGTTAAATGTAGAAGTTATTCCAATTATAGCAGGTAACAATATTGGAATAGATAAGATTGCGAATAGATTAAAACAAGGTGATTTTAAAGAATGTAGTGAAGGAGATAAGTATAACTTTAAATCTGAAAAAGATGCATATGAATTTATAGAAGGTGTACTACATAACTGTATAAAAACTGAAAAAACTTTAAAGGAAAGTACTACAGAAAAGATTGATAAATATGTATTAAATCCAGTATGTGCATTCCCAATATTTATTGCTATTGTAGCGTTAATGTTTGAAATTACATTTTCTTGGGTTGGACAGCCATTATCTGATTTGTTAGATGGAATTTTAAATGATAATATAATACCATTTATGCATGATATACTTGCAGGTACATCACCATGGTTCAGCTCGCTTATAGTTGATGGTATTATATCAGGTGTTGGTGGAATAATAGTATTATTACCAGTTATATTAGTTTTATTCATTTGCATCACTTTCTTAGAAGACAGTGGATATATGGCAAGAGTAGCATTTATGATGGATAAATTAATGAGAAGAATGGGACTTTCAGGTAAAGCATTTATTCCTATGATAATAGGATTTGGGTGTACAGTACCAGCAATAATGGCAGCAAGAACTCTTGAAAGTGAAAAAGATAGAAAACTTACAGCTTTATTAGTTCCCTTTATGTCATGTAACGCTAGATTACCTGTTTATGCAATGTTTGCAGCAGTATTTTTTGAATCACATAGAGGCCTTGTAGTAGCATCATTATATTTATTAGGAATAATTGTAGCATTTTTATTAGGAGTGTTATTAAAGGGTACATATTTCAAAAAAGACGAAGAACCATTCATTATTGAAATTCCAGAATATAAAGTTCCAAGATTAGCATCTTTATACAGAGCTACAAAAGAAAAATCTATGGGATTCTTAAAGAAAGCAGGAACTATAATATTTGCTATGACAGTAGTTATATGGTTCTTATCAAACTTTAATGTAACTGGAATGGTTGAAGAAGTAAATGATAGCATTTTAGCAGCTATTGGAACAGTAATTGCACCATTTTTTGCTCCACTTGGATTTGGAAACTGGCAAAGTGCAGTATCTTTAATATCTGGTGTACTAGCAAAGGAAACTGTTTTAGCATCTATGGAAGTTATTTTTGGTGGAGACTTAACTGTTATGCTTCCAATGCATTTTACTCAAATTTCTGCATATGCATTTTTAGTATTTGTATTACTTTATACACCTTGTGTATCAACATTAGGAACTATAAAGAAGGAATTTGGAGCTAAGTTTATGGGGATTTCAATTGTATTCCAACTTGCTGTAGCATACATAGTATCATTTTTAGTATTTAATGTAGGAAAACTTATATTTTAATATTTATCTAATATTAGAAAGGTAGATGTTTTGTATGGAAATACTAATTGCAGGAGTAATTTTAATTTTTGCAATATGGATAATCGCAAAATCTTTAAAGAAATCATCTGAAGGAAAATGCAATTGTGGCTGTGAAGGATGTTCTAAAAAGAATCAATGTAATAGTAATAACAATATCATAATAAAATAGATTTTAAAGAGGTTACACATATATAATATGTATAACTTCTTTTTTGTGTGTTCATAAATATTTATTTATGTAAAGACTTTGATAAAAATAATATATAATAAAAATTTGTGAAATACTTTACAAAATATAAATAATATAGTAAAATAAGATAGAAAATTACATAGGCAAAATTAAGGAAACTTAATGACGCAAAGCTATAGGGACTAAGGTGGTAAACTATGTCTGCCAGTTGCTAAAAGCATTATATGCTTTTGTTAGAATTTTGACTTATATTAATAGATTTACTCTTTTGTAGTTCTATATTTATATAGAGGTTGTATTTAATTTGATTCTATAGCTGCTTTATTTGAGGTTAAAGTGGCTTTTTGGTTTTATTTAATAACAGTTTGTTATTAATTAAGAGATAAGAACAAAGAATCAACATCTATGGCGCTAACTTGTGTAATTTAATTAATATTTCAATGGTATAAAGGGATTTATTAAAACTTATACAAAATAATTTTTATATTTAGGTAAAGAGAAACAATTATTAGTATTTAATTGAATTTGTAATAAGAATGGGATACTTATTATAAAGTGGGTATTTTGAAATTAAGTAATACTATTTATTGAGAATTATATGAGAGGGTTTTAATAGCGTAGCTGTTTTAGAAAAGTAATGATTCTAAAGCAGCTTTTGTTATGTAATTTTATAAGTATAAATAATTAAATTAATAAATTTACTCCTAATTGAGAACAATATGGGTAATGTAATAATCTCATGATAAAGGAGGAATTTATATGGAAATAATTCATTGGAGTGGAGCTTTAATAGGGCTTGAAATAGCAATTATATTGATTTTAATAAAACTAAATCCAGTTTATGCTTTATTCACTGGAGCAATAGTTGGAGGAGTAATTGGAGGAGCGAGCCTAAGTGATACAGTAAATATAATAATTGATGGAACAAAAAGTGTTATGGGGGCGGTTGTGAGAATTTTAGCAGCAGGTGTACTGGCTGG
>DPOH01000137.1 GCA_003539755.1 Clostridium sp. | reverse complement strand
GAGGTACATATTATGATTCAAGATATTTTCCCACATAAATTTAATAATGTATATAAAGAATATAAACCTGAGGATGACAGTTATGTTTTTATATTTGATAAAGATACAGTATATTTAGAAGAAAACAATGGAGAAGTTCAAATTCCTGTATATAATACTTTAAAAAATTTTGATGATATTATAGATGAAAATTTAACATATCTTTTTACAATTGATAATCAGAAATTCTTTTTATTGGACAATGCTAGTTTATTGCAAAAAGATACTCTAGCAGCTAAAAATGTTAGCGTATTTAGAGAATTAAAGGAAGATTGGGCAAGGTTTGCTGTAGCTACAGCTTTACATTTATATAGATGGTATAGTTCTAATAAATATTGTGGTACATGTGGTAAGCCTAATAAGAAGGATGATGTTGAAAGAGCATTGTACTGTCCTTGCTGCAATAAGAAGGTATATCCTACAATAGCCCCAGTAATTATGGTTGGTATTGTTAATAAGGACAAGATTCTTCTTACTAAATATGCAAGTGGTGGTTATAAAAAGTTTACTTTAGTTGCTGGATTTGCAGAAATTGGAGAGAGCTTCGAAGAAACTGTAAAGCGTGAAGTTATGGAGGAAGTAGGTTTAAAAGTAAAAAACATAAGATATTACAAAAGTCAGCCATGGGCATACTCAGGTACAATGATGACAGGATTTTTTGCTGATTTAGATGGAACTGATGAGGTAAATTTAGATACTAATGAATTAGCAGAAGGAAAGTGGTTTAAATATGATGAAATGCCTGCTGTAGAGGAACCAATTATATCACTGAATCAGGATATGATGTTAGAGTTTTATAATAAAAAGGGCAATGTATAAAATGAAAAGTAATGTATTGAATAAATTGGTATAAGTTAACTATGTGAGATAATTAAATTTATAAAGAAAAGGTTAAGCTTAGCAGCTTATATTTATATAAATTATTTCTAATATAAAGCCCACGAAGATCTAAAATTATGATTTTCGTGGGCTATTATTTAGATTTTATACTTAATTGGATTAAGTATAAGGTTTTTCTGTAACAAGCTCAGTTCATTTTTATTATTAATTATCTCTTGTTAATGTACGTACCCATCTATAGCGATTACATGTAATAAAGTTAGGAATACATTTTAACAATTGATCTGCTTTTAGAAAGCAAAATGTTATAGCTGGTGGAAAATTGAAAACAAAAGCACTTAAAAATGCAGTAGGTATAGTAAACAGCCACATAAACAAGTTATCAACCCATGCAGTATATTTTGTAGAACCACCTCCAGCAATAATTCCGCCTGCTACTGGATATTGATAGCAGCTGCCAACTATTGTGATACTAAGAATAGTTAAAAATTGTCTAGCCAAAGTTTTTGTTTCATCTGATACAGAATATATATTTATAATCATATCTTTTGATAAAAAAAGCAAACATCCAGAAATGATACCTATTAATAAAAATATCCACTGCATAGTTTTAGAATATGACTTTACTTTATCTAACTGATTTTCACCAATAGTTTTTCCTATAACTACAGAGGAGGCATTAGCGCTGGCCATACCAATTACAGCAAAAATTTGAAAAATAACAACAGCAATACTGTTAGCAGCAATTGCAGTAGCACTTATATGACCTAATATAGCACTTTGAGCACCTTGAGCTATACCCCATAACATTCCACTTATGACAATAGGAGTAGCAACATTGATATAATCCTTTAAATAAGTAAAATCGAATTTTAATAATTCTGTTAATTTCATTTTAAGTTTCTTATCTATTATAAGAATATACACGAATATGATAATCAATTCTATTATTCTACTAACTAATGTAGCAATAGCAGCACCTACAATACCTAATTCTGGTGCACCAAAGTTCCCATATATAAATATGTAATTTAAACACATATTAATACAGATTGTGCTTATAGACATAACTGTTCCAATAAATACAGTTTCTACACTTTGCAAAGAATACATAAGCGAATTTGAAATAGAAAATATTAAATATGTCCAGCAAATTACTTTTAAATATCTTACACCTTCAGCAATGACTAATTGATCATTAGTAAAGAGGCTTAAGACCGAATTAGGTATAAAAATAGAAATTAACAAAAATATGATTCCCACAATAAAAGCAAACTTAATTCCCAATGAAATTATCTTTTTAATTGGAGTTATATTTCTTTTACCCCAATATTGAGATGCAAGAACTACGATTCCAAGGCCAATACCAGCAGCAATCTGTTGAAGAGTAAATTGAATCTGATTAACAAGAGTAGCACCAGAAAGTGCAAGTTCAGAATAGCGCCCAAGCATAATATTATCAACCATATTTACTGTGAGAGCAGCTAGCTGCTGCAAGCATATAATTAATAATAGCGGGAAAAATGTACGATAAAAGTTTTGGTCGCGTGTAAAAATACCTATAAATTTTTCATCATTATCCATAGGTAAAGTTATACTATTGTTTTTCATTTAAATATTCTCCTTAGTAATTTGTTATGAGTTTATTATAAATTATCTTATAATATTATTTGGTTTGTTTGCAATATATAATTTGATTATGGTACTATATCTCTCAAAATATAAGTAGTGGAGAATATACTGAAGATATTTATATGCAGGCTCAAAGCAGTCAGATCACAAGAGAAATACAAACAGCATAGGACGCATCATATCATGATCTTCATGTTCAAGGAAATGACAGTGCCATACATATTCACCAGCATATCCAGTAAAGTGAACAATAAATTTAGTTACTTTTCCAGGTTCAGCATTTATAGTATCTTTAAATCCTTTTTCAAATTCTCTAGGTGGTTCAGGATCACCAGTATACACTAGTTCACCAGTTGCCAAATATTCATCTACATCAAAAGGAATTCTGCTGAGAACTTTAAATTGAATAAGATGAAGGTTAACTTTAGCTCCATGAAGATGCACTACTGTTTTTACTTCAGGATCGCCTTGAGTTCCATGAAGGGTAGTATCAAAAGGTAAAATGTGTTTATCAAGCAGATTATTTGCCCATTCTACAAAGGTTGAAATATCCTTAAAAGCTTCTATTGTTGGGCCAGGATACATACCATTATAACCCCAGACAGTAGTTAGAGGAAAATTAGAATGAAATCTGTGATAACATTCTTTCATTGTTATTTTATAATGGTTATCAGGATTAGAATTTGGGAAATAAAAATAGTTTGGATAATTAATAGGTTTAGCTATTGGCATTATTGGAAGCCTATCAACGAATTTTGGTATATTATCAACATCAGATGGATCTATGGAGTTTTTCTATTATACATAATTATTACCTCCTTATGAGTTTTATATAATAATATATGTAAAGTAATATAGATTGGTTCTGATTAATATAAAATATGATTATTTGCAATGTAAGATTAATAGCCCATTACATTACCAAT
>DPOH01000354.1 GCA_003539755.1 Clostridium sp. | reverse complement strand
AAAAAAATAAAAAAAAAAATATAAAAAAAAAAAAAAAAAGCATAAAAAAAAAAAAAAAAAAATATAATAAAAGCTGAAAATTTGTCAATAAATATATAACTAGTTCTTAATAAATGAAAAAATTTTATAAACAAATAGTGCACTTAAATTCAGCAATATACTTATGATATCTTACGAAAATCATTTCTCATTTCCACAAGTATATTGCACAGTTAAAGTGCACTATTTTATAATTTAAAGTTAATGTAATAAAAGTTGATATTTTTTAGTCTTTCTTGTAAGTCTTTTTGCTATGCTTATTACTGCAGTTATTGGCCTTTTTTCTTTTTCCTGCTATGAGCTGCATGACAGTCATGTTTTTCACTTATAAACATTTCCTCCTGGACACACAAAATTTATTAAAAATATCACATAAATATTTTCTGCATGTTAGAATTTTTTATTCATTAATACAATGAACATATGAATGTCTATAATCTATATCTTTTTAAATAATATTATCTATACCTGTTCTTTTTGAAGGGCTTGGTATATCTGATCTAAGTCATATCTCATAGCTTCTATATAATCTCTATCATCTTCTTTAGATTCTAATGTATATATTGGAACAACTTCTGCCCCTACTTCGTTTGCTAATGTTTCTGAAACTTTTGGACTGGCCAATGACTCTGAGAATATTGTTTTTATATTATTTTCTTTACAGAAGTCCACAAGTTCTTTTAATTGTCCTGGTGTTGGTTCTCCTTCACCAAATAGATTTTCAACACTTCTCTGTGTAAGATCAAAGTCTCTGCATAAATATCCAAAAGCTGCATGACCAGTTATAAAATTCTTCTGTTGAAGTGCATCAAATTTAGGTTTGTATTCATTATATAAATCTTCTAACTTATCTTTGAATTTTTCATAATTTTCTTCATAATAATCCTTGTTTTCACTATCTGCTTCAACAAGTGCATTTTTTATATTTTCTGACTGTATTTCTGCATTTTTAAGACTTAACCATATATGTGGATCTACAACATTATCCTGTTTTCTAACCTCTACACCATTACTTGAATCCACTTTTATCATCTTACTATCTTTTGTTATTTCGTTTACTTTATCAAGCCATGTTTCCATTCCTAGTCCGTTATATACAAATATATCACTCTCTGTAAGTGCTACAAGATCTTTTGATTTTGGATCATAATCATGAGGTTCAACATTCTCAGGAACCATACATGTAACTTCTACTTTATCTTTTGCTATTGCTTCTGTATACTCTTTTAATGGATACATTGAAACTGTTACTTTTAATTTACCATCTTCAGTTTTCCCAGCAGATGTGCTACCACCATTAGAATTTCCAACGCCACATCCAGTAAATATTATTCCTACCATTAATGCTGTAATTCCAGCTATAATTTTCTTTTTCATCTTCTTCCTCCACATGCAAATCATTCGCATTTATAATTTCTTTTTTAATCTTAGCTAAATATACCACTTTTGTCAACAGTGTATTTTTAATTCATACATAAATTAGTATTCACAAAAGTATTAATTAAAATGTATTTAAATTCTATACATAAATAATATTTTATTAAAAATATTCATATTATTAATAAAAAAATAAATTAAGCTTACCTATGTAAAACACATAAACTTAAGCAGGGAGTGAATATATATGGATATTTGTAAATACAGAAAACTTTATACAAATGAAATAACATCAATAATAAATACCAAAAAAATCTGTAATCTAGGAAGCATAAATTCTGGCGTAGCAGATATTACACCAATGTGGTATATATTTGAGTCTGACAACGATAATAATCTTTCATTTTATTTTATAAATATGAATGATGAAGTAAACTTGAAGAATCTAAAAGAAACAGACAAAGTATGTATTGCCTTTGAAAACTACATTCTTGATTTTTACATGGGTGCATACCAATCTGTAACAGCTCATGGAACTGTACATCTAGTAACTGATTTTAGTGAAAAAGAGTATATATTAGGCAAATTCAGAAAAAAATATTCTATTGAAGAATGTCAGAAAAAAACCTCTGGATTCACATATATCAAAGTTTTTATTGATGATATAAGTGGAAGACAATATTAATAAATATCTATAATGTAGGATGTCATGAAATACAAACAAGAAAACAGTTAGAAAGTGATAATTCAAAAATATTATTACTTCCTAACTGAATTTATGTTATGATATGACACCCTTTTTTGTACTTATGAAGCACTCTTTACTTTCACAACAAAAGTAAGTCCAAATACAATTCCTAAAAGAATAACTATCATAGGTATATATAACCTTTTATATACCAACAAAAAATATCAGCCATAAAACATATTTATAATATGCTTTATAACTGACATTAAAATTAATTATATAGGTAGAATAAAATTTTACCCTATTATTATATTTTTAATCTTATTATTTTAGGCAATCCATTTTCCATTATAGCTAAGAACATATCCATCAACTACAGTATTACATGCCATAGCACCACTATTATTTAAATAGTACCAGTTTCCATTATCATTTATCCATCCAGTAGCCATTGAGCCATTATTATTCATAAAGTACCATTTTCCATCTGAATCTTGTACCCATCCTGTTTTCATGGCTCCACTTTCATTTAAATAATACCAATTACCATCATTATACTTTATCCATCCTGTTGCCATGCTGCCATTATCGTTTAAATAATACCATATGTCATTAGATTTAACCCATCCCTTTGCCATTATTCCAGATTCATTCATATAGTACCATTTATTATTGATATATTTCCATCCTGTTACTTGTTTGTCTCCTTCAAAATATATCCAATCTCCAGTTTCATTTTGATTCCAGCCATTATTATATTTATTATTATCGTTACTTGCCCCAACTATTATATTTGTATTATTTGAAGTTGATGTTGAAGTATCTTTATCTGAATCTGAAGATGAATCTTCTGAGCTTGATGAAGAACTATTATGGTGATGATGATTACTTGAAGAATTAACTGTTACCTTTTCTGTGCACTTACTTGATACAGGTTTATCAGTATCATTATTTGATACTTCTACTCTTATATACTTTCCATAATCATTACTTGTTACTATATAAGTTTTAGAATTTGCATTTTCTATATCAGTAAATTCTCCATCTTTTGTTTCACTTATCTGCCACTTATAATTAACATCTCCCATAGTTTCATTTTCAAATAAAACTTCTGCAGTAAGACTATTACCTACTTTTGCTATTCCATTTATAGAAACACTCTTAATTACAGCCTTATTTTTGTCTTTATTATCATCATCCTTAGTTTCATCTGGATTTGGTTTTTCACTTGTTTTATATTCTTCCCATTCTCCATCCTCATCTAATATCATTATCTGACCATCTTTAATTCTAAATTCTGGTGTTTGTGCACGTTTTTTATCAGAGCCATTTTCATCTGCTAATGCTGGAGTATTTGCTTTCTCTTGAATTTCAAATTTTTCTTCTTGAACTTCAATTTTTTCTTTCTCACTATTAGTTGTTTCTTCTGCTACATTATTTGTTTCCTCTTTATTTTCTAATCCTGTTTTATCATCTAGTACACTGTTTTCTAAATTTGTATTACTATTAGATTCTTTATCATTATTTTCAGCTACATTTACATCTACTGTATCTGAAGAATTATTGCTTTCAGGCATTACTTGTGAATTTTCTTCACTTACTTTTTCTTCTGAATCTTTATTATCAGATGGATTTTCTACATTGTTATCAGTTACTTCTGGCATATCTATTGCCTCTGTCACATCTGAAGATTCAGTAGCATATCCACTAAATATTAATACTGAATTTTTAAATCCCTTTGGTAACACAAAGCTATAAAGATTATTTCCTTCATTCTCCATATCAACTCCAGGCCACTTTTCTATTTCTTTTTTCATCTTGCCATCTTTATCTTCTGTATATACATAAACTTTAATATCTGTCCAATTATCCTTGTTGTAGAAATATGCCTTTGTAAGCTTATCCGATTCATTGTTATCATCCTTTGGTTCATCTTCTTTTGGATTATCATCATCTGAAGTCTTTGGAACATCTTCACTTGTAAATTCTCTCCATGTTCCATCTTCGTCAAAAATCATTGTCTTTTCTTTTTGAGACTTAACTGTTTTAGTTTGTTGTCCATTAGCATTATTATTAAACATTACATTTGCATCTTCAAAATCTTTTGGCATTTCATATCCATATAAATCATCACCATAATATGTCATCTTCTTACCTGGCCATTGAGTACTTGCACCACCATCATTCCAATAATGAACTGCTACTTTCTCCCATTTATACTCTGAGTTTTTAAAGTATACCTTAGTCATATCTTTTAATGCTTTTGTATCTTTATCATAAATCATTGAATGTCCAGCAATTGTCTGTAAATTATCAGTTTGTTCTCCATTGCCTCCATTATTAAATATTACTATTGCATTTTCATATCCCTTTGGTAATGAATAGCTATAAAGACCATCACCTTCATCTTCTGGACTTACACCTGGCCATTTTTTTACTTCTCCAAATGGATCATTTTTAAATACATAAACTTTAATCTTATCCCAGTTATCTTCATTTTTAAAATATACCTTAGTTACACTCTTATCTTCAGAATCATCATTATCTTCTGGTTCTTCATAATCATCTGTTTTAAATTCTCTACCTTCTCCATTTTCATCAAAAATCATAGATTTCTCATATGGTAAATCTATATCTTTAGTCTTATTAGTTCCATCATTAAATACAATTTTCACTTTATCTTCTGATGTAGCATATTCTTCTGGTAAAGTATAAGAATATAAAGTTTCAGTTCCTTCTACCTTTGACATCTTAATACCAGGCCACTCTTTTATTTCTTTTCCTTCTCCATCCTTAAATACATATATATTAGGTTCTTCCCATTCTTTTGGCTTTCTAAAATATGCTTTTGAAACACCATTTACATATTCATGCCATGTACCATCATAAATCATAGAAGAATCTGCTGGTGCTTTAAGTCCTGATTCATTATGTCCAGGTATTTGAACATTGCCATTATTGGCATTAAACATTACTGAAGAATCCTCTAACCCCTCTGGTAAAGTATACGCATATAAACTATCTTTTCCTTCAACCTTTTTCATCGGAACACCTGGCCATTCAGGACCACCTTTACCATAGAAGTAAATGCATACATCATCGTATTTAGCCCATTCATCTGGCTTTTGGAAATAAACTTTACTTGTCCCATCTTTAACTGAATCATCTACTGCATCTAGATCTTCTGTTATATCCTCAGTTACATCTTTCCAACTCTTAGCAGTTTCATCATATATTTTTTTACCATTAGCCTTTATTTCTAAGCCTTCTACTTTATTACTACCAAAAAACCAATCATTAATTGCTATATTACTGTCGGTGAAATCTCTCAATTCATATTTATAAGTGTTGTTTCCTATATAAGTCATTTCTTCACCTGGCCATCCAGAGTTTTTCTCACCTAACTCATTATATGCATATACATATGGCTTTTTAAAATTTTCACCTTTTTTGAAGTATATAGTCGCACATGAGTTTTTATCTTTCTTAACATACTTATATACTTCTCTTGCATGTCTATTTCCTTGCTCATTTGTAGCTTCAAGAGTAACATTTATAATATCTCCAATAGCTGAATTTTCACCTATTGTTATTTTATCTCCATCTACATAATTCTTCTTTTCACCATTGTTTATTGAATAAGTAGCATTTGAATTATTTGTACATTTTAATGTTAATTCTAAGCTATCTTCTGAAAATGATTTATTTTCTTGATCTATAGAAACTTGAGGAGTTAATATATTTTCTTCTTTTTGTCCTTTATTATATAAAACAGTTATTCCTTCAGGGATTGTACCATTTATTTTTCCATTAGATACAGTAAATGAAGTATTTGCGCTAGCACAGTTATTATAAGTTCCATCTGAAAGATTGATTTCTTGATCTGAAATTTCCATAGGATTACCCATATTTACAATAACAAGTCCTGCATCATCACCTTCACCACGTTCTATAATCATAACTTCCTTAGAAAGATCAACAAGTTTTTCATCCTTATCTTTCATTTCTTTACGGAATTTATTTACTGCAACAACATCTGAATCTCTCCACAAATCATCTCCTGCATCACCTATATTTCCATCAAGTTTTCCTCTTCCTGCTGGTCTATTAAAGAATAATGGATTTGCATCTGAACGTGAAGCTATAAGAGCCCATCCATTTTTTAGTTGTTCATCAGTCATTGCAGTTGATTCTTCTGAATCATTAGCATAAGTATCATGAGATTCTACCCATGTTATTAATTTTGAAGGGTCAACTCCATCTGATTTATAATCTTCAATCTTCTCTACATCAGGACTACCTTTAAATCCTACTGCTTGTCTTACATTAGAGCCATAATTACTTGCTGTAACATTTATATATTTAGAATACTCGTTAAAATTATCAGCTCCACCTTGTAATACTTCTCCATATACATAAGGTCTTCCACCTTCTTCTGTCTTAAGTCCTGTAAACACTGAAGGCCAAAAATCGCTCTTACATTTTCCTTCATCAGTAGGAAGTCCTATATGTTTAGCAGTATCAAATCTAAATCCATCAGCACCACAATCTAAACATTCCTGTAGATAATTTCTAAACAATTCTTGTATTTTTTTATTTTCTGTATTAAGATCTGGCAATCCTACACATCCATGAGTTACATCATATCTGTCATCCCAATCTGTTGTTGATTTAAGAGGCATATGCCATGCATCATCACCTAAAGCAAGAATATCTGGATCTACACAGCTTGGATACTGAGTTGGTTCTCCATTATTTCCTGTATGATTTGCTATTATATCAACGTATACATTAATGCCATACTCCTTTGCTTTTTGACACATCTCCCTAAATTGTTCTTTTGTTCCAAGTTGTTTATTTCCTATTTTAAAATTAATAGGCTGATATAATATCCACCACTTTGATGTAAGCTTATCTTCTCCATTTATATCTTTGTTTCCTTGAATAGGTGAAACTTGAATTGAAGTATATCCAGCATTCGCAATCGCTTTCAAATTTTCCTCAATTGTTTTGAACGACCAGTCCCATACATGTAATATTGCCCCCTGCTCTTCTTCAAAAGTAAGATTTGTATTGCTATCTTCATTAGTATTTAATACACCTTTTGTGACTTCATCTGTACTTATTTCTTCAGCTTTTGTAATTATTGCTGCAGCAGGACTACATGAAAATAACGTAGTAAACATAGCCATAGCTGCAACTAATCTCTTAAACATATCTTTCCTTTTTATCAAAGTAACAACCTCCTTATTGCTTATTTAATTATTAAAAGCCTCTTTTTGTTTATACTAATTTCAATGCAAACTTACGCAATATACTTATAATACAAGCATCATTTGATAAAACGTTTGCATGAAACCTTTTAACATACCGTTAAAATTTAATTAACAGAATATTTTTTACATAATATTTCCTTATTTATATAATATATCTAGATATTCACACTTACAATATG
>DPOH01000146.1 GCA_003539755.1 Clostridium sp. | reverse complement strand
TTGTAAAGGAATTCTTAACAATAACGCATGTGATTGAAGGGCTTGAATTAACAGCAATTTCAGGAAGCGAACATAACAGAGAGTTATTTAAAAAATTTCAAGAAAAGTATGGAATAAAAAATATTTACTTTGATAATGATGAAATGATAAACAGTGATGTTGATACTATATATGTAGCAGTACCAAATAATCTTCACTATGAATTTACTAAGAAGTCTTTAGAAGCAGGAAAAAATGTAATTGTTGAAAAGCCTATGACAGTTACATATGAAGAGGCTTTAGAATTAAGTAAAATAGCAAGGAAGAAAAAATTATTTTTATTTGAAGCAATAACTACGGAGTATCTTCCTAATTATAAAAAGATAAAGGAACTTATACCTAATATTGGTGATGTAAAAATAGTACAATGTAATTTTTCACAATATTCAAGCAGGTATGATAGATTTAAAGCAGGAGAAAACTTTCCTGTATTTAGTCCAGAGTATGCAGGTGGGGCACTTATGGATTTAAATATTTATAATATTCATTATGTTGTTGGATTATTTGGAAAACCTAAAAATGTCGAGTATTATCCTAATATTGAAAGAGGTATAGATACATCTGGAATTTTAATATTAGAATATGATAATATGAAATGCATATGTATAGGGGCGAAGGATTGTAAAGCTCCTATAGCTTATAACATCCAAGGGGATAAAGGCTGCATACATCAAAAATATCCAGCAAACTCATGTGATGAATTTGAATTAATTATGAATGATGGTAAGATTGAAAGAATAAATGAAAATAATCATAATCATAGAATGATTAATGAATTTATAGAATTTGTAGATATGGTTAATAAAAAAGATTATGAAAAGTGCTATAAGATGCTTGATCATAGTCTTATAGTTACAGAAGTTCAGGATACTGCTAGGAAAAAATGTGGATTAGTTTTTCCTGGAGAAGAAAAATAAAAAGATAAAATATAAAATAAACCTCTGCTTTTTGTCGGAGGTTATTTTTATGTATTTTTTTATTTATTAGAGATTTGTATATAATATAAAGTTTGTTATATTAATTTTGTTTTTATAAAAAGTGGAATTTTATGTAATAATATGGTAAAATAATTTGGGGAATATAAGATAAATATGATAATTTTAAGAGTATAGAGGTATATGGCTGGCATGAAGAGTATTTCAAATGATAATTTCTTAAAGAAACCGAAGTGTAAATATAAAGTTGCAGATTGGGATAGAATATTATTTATTTTATTGTTATTACTTAGTATGATTTTTTTAGGGTGTATGGGGGTTTTTCAAAATTCAGATACATACAAAATAAGAGATGAAGTAGCGCATACTAAAATAGATAATGTAGAAAAAAAGGATATATATGATGAAAATACACCAGAAGGGGTAAAGAAAATATATACATGGAAGCTTGATAATAGTGAGGGTGAAAATTATATTGGATTTTACACAGTACATCAAAATACTTATGTTTATTTTGACGGGAATTTAGTATATTCATCAAATTCACAAAATAATAAGACAGTAGGAAAAACATTAGGACAAATATATGTTATGATACCTATTTGTCCAGAAGATAATGGAACTGAAGTATCTGTAGAAATTATACCAGTATATAAGCAGGTCTTAAATATACAGACAGAGTTTTTTAAAGGATCTAAGTTTTTGATGTATTATAATCAATTTAAAAAAGATTTTTCACAGATTGTGTTATCTTTTATATCTGTTGGAATTGGTATAGTGCTTTTTGTAACTTCAATAATAAAAAGGTATAAAGAAAAGCAAAAAAATAATTTATTATATTTAGGTATCTTTGCTTTTTCAATTGGAATATGGAGACTTACAGATATAAGATTTGCTTCAATGATATTTTTAAATAATTCAAAATTAGTATATTGCATTTCTATTGTAATGATGTATTTATCCGCTGGAGCATTAGAATTGAGTATTAAAAATCAATTCATAAAAGAATATGGTAATTATATGAAATGTATTATTGTTACTTATTGTATTGTATGCTTATCTTTAATATTTTTACAAATAGTAAACATATTAGATTTACGTGAAGGTTTATTAATCTGGCATATTATAATAGCTATACATGCAATAATGACTTCAGCATTAATTGCATATGAAATTAAAAAAAATGAAAATGATATAAAAATAAGGGTATTAAATGTATGTATGATATTGTGTATAATAGGAGTTTTGGCTGACCTTATATCATATTATATTAAAGGTAATTCAGATAACCTTCTGGTTACAGTAGTAGCATTAATAACTTATTTTACTATCTTAGGATATATTGCTATGAATAGAATAAAAGAAAAAGCAGATTTAGATATTCAAACAGGAGTATATAATAAAAGGCGTTGTGAAGAAATTTTTAATAACAATAAGGTAATTACAGAATCATTAGGAGTAATAATGTTTGACTTAAATGGTTTAAAACATACTAATGATACACTTGGGCATAATTATGGTGATATTTTAATATGTGAATTTGCAAATATTATAAAAACATGCATAAATAATAAGGATTTTGTAGGCAGATATGGTGGAGATGAGTTTATTGCAGTTATTAAGGAAGCTGATAAGGACGTAATGGACAGCATAGAATCTCATATAAATATGGAAATAATAAAATATAATAAAAAAAGCAAAGATATTGTCATAAGTTATTCAATGGGATATTCCTTATCAAAGGAATATCCAGAACTCTCATTACATGAATTATTAGTAAAAGCTGATGAATATATGTATGAGCATAAACGCGAGTATTATAGAAGTAAAAAAATAATGAAAAGATATGTATAATGGATTTGGTACAGTAATTATGTTATTTTAGCAGTTACTGTGCCATTTTTATTTTTAACAAATTTTTGTTGACAAAAAAAGGTAAAAATAATATTATTATTTATAATAAGAGTATAAAAATTCCATGTTGGAGGATAAAATGAAATACGAAGATTTAGGTGATGAACTTTACGACCTTCTTGCAGAATTTTTAAATAGGAGAATCAATCGTACAGTTCAAGACAGCATAAGAGGGGAATATGGTGTTTTAAGATATCTTAAATTTATACAGGATAACGTAACTGCAGGAATGCTCTCAGAACAGCTTCATGTAGTACCAGGGAGAATGACAGATATACTTAAGAGTCTTGAGAATAAAGGTTTTATAATAAGATGCAGAGATGAAGAGGATAAAAGAAGGGTTTATGTATCTATAACAGATATAGGCAGAAGTGAAGCTGAAGAAAAAAGAAAATATATTGAAAATGAATATAAAGGTTTATTTGAAATTTTAAGCAAAGAAGATACTAAGGAATTAATAAGGTTATTAAAGATAGTATTATCATATTCTAGCAGTATTGATATTTAAGTTGTTTTAAAAGTTATAAAAGATAGTGATTTTTTGTAGGATTTTATTAATAGAATACTTATAATTATATATTTCGCATTACGAAACAAGATTTTTTTAGATAAATATTTCGTAATGCAAAATAAATTTTAATACATATTTCGTATTACGAAATAAAATTTTGAATTTATATTTCGCATTGCGAATTAAATGAATATTAATAAAATTAATGTAAAAGAGGTTGAGAATTTATGATTACATCACAAAATACAAAAACACTTTATGACTTAGTACAAAATTGTGCAATAGAATACGGTGATAAAGCCTTATTAAGATATGAAAAAGATGACTTTATATATGAAAAAAGTTATGCAGAATTCGCATTAGAATGCGATGCTATGTCAACATGGATAGAAAAGAAAAATAAAGAAATGGGACACAAAATTCATGTGGCTATCTTAGGAAGCAGCAGTTATTTATATCTTACTACTTTAATGGGAACAGTTAGTGCTGGTGGAGTTGCAGTTCTTTTGGATGTGAAGCTTAGTAAAGAAGATTTGGCTGATCATTTAGAACGGTCAGATGTAGATATTATATTTTATGATTGGGACTTTGTTTCGCAAGTGAGTGTTATAAGGCAAAAATGTAAGAATATTAAGGAATTTATATGTATTCAGCATAGAGAACATGTAGAGTGTGTTCAAAATATTTTAGATAAGTGCTCAGATAATATTTTTATATCAGATGCAAAACCAGAAGATTGTGCAATAATCATATTTACATCTGGGACAACAGGGAGAGGCAAAGGGGTAATGCTTTCTCATGGAAATCTTATTGATAATACATTCTGTACTACTGAAGAAAATCCAAGTAATAATGAAGTTTGTTTGAATGTATTACCTATGCATCATGTTTTCTGTTTAAACGGTGATGTTTTAATAAGTATGCGGTATGGGATGACAGTATGTCTAAATGGTCCATTATCAAAAATGCTTCATAATATTCAATTATTTCAACCTACAGAAATAAGAATGGTACCAATGATGGCAAAAGTTCTTTGCAATAAGATTTCAATAACAGCCACAAAAAATCCAGAAAAATCAATGGAAGAAATAAAGGAAAGTGTTTTAGGAAGTAGACTACATAAAATTATAAGTGGAGGAGGATATCTTCCTAAAACATTAGCAGATAAATTCTTAGAATTAGGTATTTCTATTGGACAGGGTTATGGAATGTCAGAATGTTCACCTAAGATTTCAGCACCAGTATTTAGCAGGCCTGATAAGATAACTTCAGTTGGAAAAGTTGTTGATGGATGTAATGTAAGGATTGTTGATGGAGAAATACAAGTTAAAAGCCCTTCTGTTATGATGGGATATTACAAGGAACCAGAAAAAACTGCAGAAGCTATAACTGAAGATGGATATTTAAAAACAGGAGATATTGGTTATGTAGATGATGAAAACTTTCTTTACTTAACTGGACGTAAAAAGAATCTGATTATATTAAGCAATGGTGAAAATGTATCTCCAGAATTAATAGAAAATGAATTTGCTGATGAAGAGCTTATTGGAGATATTTTAGTTTATGGTACAGATGATATAATAGCAGCTGAAGTTTATCCTAATTTTGAATATGCTTTAGTTCGAGGAATAAATGACATTGAAGGAGAAATTCAAAAAATTATAAGCAGACATAATAATGGAGTTCCTTCGTATAAAAAAATAGTAAGGTGTACAGTTAGAAAGAATCCTTTTGAAAAGACATCATCAAAAAAGATAATACGTGAAAAGTATTTTGATAATAAAAAAGTAGAAGAGGAAATCGCAAGCAGCCTTCATATGCCAGAAAATGATATTCAGCAGAAAATTTATGATAGTGTTGCAGAAGTACTTGGAAATAGCAAGTTTGGTATAGACAGTAATCTTTATGAATGTGGACTAGATTCTTTTGGTAGTGTAATGCTTATAGAGGAACTTCATGATAAGTTTGAAAAGACTATAACCTTTAATGATTTAATGGAAAATAATACAGTATTAAAACTTGAAGAATTTCTAAACGGGAAAAAGGAAGAATGTAAAGTTGATTATAGTGTAAGAAAAGTATATCCACTTACTAATATGCAGAAATATTTTGCTTATATTATAAAAGGTAATACAACTGGAAATCTACCTTTTACATTTAAGTTGGATAATAGCATTGATCTTGTTAGACTAAAAAAAGGAATTGAAGATACAATTGATGCCCATCCAGGATTAAAAGCAATTATAAAAAAAGAAGATGGTATATATAAGATATTTAGAGATGACTCGAGAAAAATTGATATTCCAATAGTAAATCTTAGTGATGGAGAATGGGAAGTAAGAAAAAAAGAAATATTAGTACCATTTGAGTATACTGCTGATGATAATTTATTTCATATTTATATATTCAAAACTGAGACTTCAAAATATTTGTTATTTGATGTAGCTCATATTGCAGTAGATGGAATTACAATGAATATTTTATTAGAAGATGTAAATAAATTTTACTGTATTGAGCCAGTAGAAAAAGAATCATATACATTCTATGAATATATATTAGATGATCAAATGCGTCAGGAACGAGGAATAAAAGCTAAAGATGCAGCTTACTTTGATAACCTTATGGATGGTCTAAAAATGAGAAGAAGCATATTAAATAAAAAGGAAAAAGAAGATTGTACATCTGGAGTAAATGCATTCATTAGAAAGAGATTTGATAATACAGTAAGAAAGAAAATTTTATATTACTGCAAAGAAAATGGAATATCAGAAAATACAATGTTTTTAACTGCATTTAATTATTGTATTGGATTGTTTAGTGATGAGAAAGATGTATTTTGTACAAGTATCCATGGAGGAAGAACTGATAATAGATGGGCAAGGCTTGCAGGTCCTTTATTCTTGACTTATTATTTTAGATTTACTCAAGTTCCACATGAAAGAATAGCTGAACTTTTACACAAGTCAAGTAAGCAGATAATGAATACAATGAGATGTTTTGTATCTACACCACGTGAGGGAGAAATGTTCTTCCAATTCCAAGGCGATATAATAGATATAAATAAGATTGGAGATGCAAAAGCAGAAAGAATAAGATTACAACTGGATTCTTTACCATTCCATTTACAAGTTATGTATGATAATAAAGGATATTATTATGAATTACGTTATTGGGAAAATAGATTTGATAGAAGTCAACTTGAAATATTCTTAAACTGTTATGAAAATATATTAAATGCAATGCTAGAAGAAAGATCAGTAAGAAGACTTAAAAAGCATCTACCTGAAAGTGTATATCCAAAGCACTATTTTGTTGATGGACAGGAAGTAAATAATGAAGCAGGGTATGAAATGCTTCCAGAGTTAGAAAACGGAAAGAAAGTTAAAGCTTATATACTTGATGAAGAGTATAATAAAAAACCATATGGTGCATGGGGACCACTGTATATTATGAATTATAAACCTAATTTCTATAGTGATTCAATAGAAAATCCATATGGTCCAGGAATATTGTACCGTACAGATAAGATAGCAAGAATATTGCCAGATGGTGCATTAGACTTTTTAGAGAATGACGGAAGAATCGTTCTTGCTGATGGAAGTCATGGACGTGTTTATTATGATTTAGGAAAATTAGAAAGAACATTAGATGATTTTGAAGGCGTAAGTAAATCTGATGCTTACATGGTATATAATCCTGCAAAAAATGAAATGAGTTTAAAGTGTAATGTTAAAGGTAAAGCTGAGCCTGATATGATTAAGTTAAAAGAATATATTAAAGAAAAATGTGGAGAAAAGTTAGTGCCTGAAGAGATATTCTATACTGGAAGATACTAAGATTAAAATATTATTAGTTATTTAATGAATTCAAATATTCTAAAGAACCTATGGGATCATAATAATATGATTTTCGTAGGTTTTTTACTTTTTAGGATAGATTTATTATATGTAAAAATAAATGGTATAATAAAATAAAAAATTTGGGAGGGTAAGAGTTATGAATAGAAAGATAAAAATATCTTTTAATTCACCTGTGATTTTGACGTTTTCTATAATCTGTTTTGTAGCATATATATTAAATATAATCACAAGAGGATTAACTAATTATTTATTGTTCAGTGTATATCGTTCATCATTAGGAAGTTTATTTACATATGTACGATTCATAGGTCATGTTTTTGGTCATGCAGTGTGGGATCACTTTATAGGGA
>DPOH01000145.1 GCA_003539755.1 Clostridium sp. | reverse complement strand
AAAAAAATAAAAAAAAAAAAAAAATTTATAAATAAATATACTATTAAAATAATGCAATTATTTTATAAAAAAAAAAATTGTACTATAATTTTTGACTTACCTGTCGTTAAAAAAAATTAAGTTATTTAATTATTTAAGATAGAAATATATCTTATTTATAGTATGTTTTATAAGGTAACATATTAAATCAAATTTTTTTATTAACAAAATTATTAATAAACAAAATTAATTATATTTAAAATTATATGAGCTTCTAGCTTTAAATTAATTGGGTCTATATCAGTTAATTTAAAGTTAGAAGTTTTTTGTTTATTAGAAATAGACAAGGATAAAGTGTTAACTTATGACTGTTATCTAAAAAGGAAGGACGTAGAATATGTTTAAATTAAAAAGCGAAGTACAATTTGATACAGCACATTATTTAAGTGGATATGAAGGAAAATGCTCTAATATACATGGGCATAGATATAGACTTATAGCAACAATAGGAAGCAAGGAATTACATAAAGATGGTCAGACTAGAGGAATGGTTGATGACTTCGGCAATTTTAAAAAAGCATTAAAGGTAATAGAGGATGCCTTTGATCACAAGCTTGTTATTGAAAATAATGAAGATGGAAGAAAAGTATATGAAAAGCTTAAAGAACTTCCAAATGATTTTGATATGGTATTAGTAGATTATAGAGTTACTGCTGAGGAGATGTCACGTGATATATTCAATAGACTTAAGAACATGGGACTTCCAGTAATTGAAGTGGAATTATTTGAAACTCCAAATAACAGTTGCATTTACACTGAAGATTAGAAAAGATATCTAAAGAATGGTTTATATTAAAGCAAAAATAATATTTAGATTGGAAGAAAACAGATGTTTAATATTATAGAAAAATTTTTATCAATAGATGGAGAAGGTCCAACAGCGGGGGAACTTGCTATATTCATCAGATTTCAAGGATGCAATTTAAGATGTTCATGGTGTGATACAAAGTATTCATGGTCAGAGAATGATATTACAGAAAAGCTAAGTAGTGATGAAATTTATAATTATATAAAGAGTAATAGAGTTTCTAATGTTACATTAACTGGTGGCGAACCATTAATACAGGAAAATATAGAAGAATTATTGGAAATTTTAAGTAATGATGATGATCTTACAGTTCATATAGAAACAAATGGCGCTATAAATATAGGTGATTTTAAAGAGGCTATTAAAGGCGATAATATAAGTTACATAGTTGATTTTAAGCTTCCTTCAAGCAATATGACTGAGAAGATGGATATGGAAAATCTTAATTTAGTTTCAGAAAATGATGTATATAAATTCGTCGTTGGAAGCAAGGAAGATTTACAGAAGGCTTATGAAATAATAACTGAGTATGAATTGACTTCTAAATGTTTAGTTTACTTAAGCCCTGTATTTGGAAGTATCGATATGGAGTATATTGTTGAGTTTATGAAAGAAAAGAATATGAATAAGGTAAGGCTTCAAGTACAGCTTCATAAAATAATCTGGGACAAGGATAAAAAAGGCGTTTAAAGTACGTACTATAAAATGAGGTGTTACTATGAAAGAGTTAAAGAAGAAAATAGATACTGAAACTATACAAAGATGTATAAGAGAAATTCTTGTAGCCTTAGGAGATGATCCAGAACGTGAGGGACTTAAGGATACTCCAAAGAGAGTTGCAAAGATGTATGAAGAAGTATTTGAAGGAATGAATTATACAAATAGAGAAATAGCAGCTATGTTTAATACTACATTTGAAGATGAAGATTCATTTACAAAGGATAATAAGAATCTTGTAGTAGTCAGGGATATAGAGATACATAGCTACTGTGAGCATCATATGGCTCTTATGTACAATATGAAGGTTAATGTAGTATATAGACCAAATAAGAAGATAATAGGATTAAGTAAAATAGCAAGAATTGCAGACATGGTAGGAAAGAGACTTCAGCTTCAGGAACGTATAGGCAGTGATATTGCAGAAATATTAAGCATTGTTACTGAAAGTGAAGATATTGGAGTAATAATAAGTGGTGAACACAGCTGTATGACAGCAAGAGGAATAAAGAAAGCAGGAACAAAAACTTATACTACTACATTTAAAGGAGTCTTTAAAGAGGATAATTCTTTAAGACATGAAGCATTACTTCTAATAAACAATTAAGAACTATATAAGTTAAGAATAATTAGATTAGGCATAAATGATATTAAATCATTATGGAATTAAATTAAGAAATTTAGTATGAGTTTAAAGTTTTAATATAAAAGTTTTGTTATTAATTTTAGAAGGGAGATTTGTTAAATGAGTAAAATAAAAGAAAAAGCAGTAGTAGTCTTTTCAGGAGGCCAGGATTCAACAACATGTTTATTTTGGGCACTTGAAAAGTTTGAAGAGGTTATAGCAGTAACATTTAATTATAATCAAAGACATAAACAAGAAATAGAATGTGCTAAAGCTATAGCTGAGGAACTTGGTGTGGAACATCATATTTTAGATATGGGGCTTTTAAATCAGCTTGCACCAAATGCACTTACAAGAGATGATATTGAAATAAAGATGGGTGAAGAGGGAGCACCTCCATCTACATTTGTTGAAGGGAGAAATATGCTTTTCTTAACTTTTGCGGGAGTACTAGCAAAGGTAAAAGGAGCAAAACATATAGTAACAGGAGTATGTGAAACGGACTTTAGTGGATATCCAGACTGTAGAGATATATTTATAAAATCTCTAAATGTAACATTAAATCTTGCAATGGATAATACTTTTGTAATAGATACTCCTTTAATGTGGATAGACAAAGCTGAAACTTGGGAAATGGCAGATAAATTTGGAAAATTAGATTATGTAAGAAATAAGACTCTTACATGCTATAACGGCATAATAGGAGATGGATGTGGAGAATGTCCAGCATGTAAATTAAGAAGAAGAGGATTAGAAAAGTATTTAAAGTCTAAAGAAAATAGATAATTGGTAGAATGGAGAAAAAGTAATGAGTGAAAGCGGAAGAAAGTCAAAAGAATTAGAAGGAATAACTTTACTAGGAAATCAAGGTACAAAATATGATTATGGCTATAATCCAGAAGTACTTGAAACATTTGAAAATAAACACCCAGATAATGATTATTTTGTAAAATTCAATTGCCCTGAATTTACAAGCTTATGTCCAATAACAGGTCAGCCTGATTTTGCAACAATATATATAAGTTATATACCAAATATAAAAATGGTAGAAAGCAAATCACTTAAACTATATCTATTCAGCTTTAGAAATCATGGGGATTTCCATGAAGACTGCATGAATATAATAATGAAGGATTTAATAAAGCTTATGAATCCAAAATACATAGAAGTATGGGGAAAATTCACTCCAAGAGGAGGAATAAGCATAGATCCATACTGTAATTATGGAATGAAGGGAACTAAATTTGAAGAAATGGCAAATTACAGAATGATGAACCATGATATGTATCCAGAAAAGGTTGATAATAGATAAATGTACTTAAATTTAACGGAAATATAGTTATAATAAGTTATAATTATATGAGTTATAAAAAGTCAAAATGTGAATATATTTATTAATGAAGATACTTATATTTACTCCCTGATACCCGTGCTAATTATTTAGTACGGGTATTTGAATTGAAAGGAATTCTCAATTGAAAATAATTTTGGATAATCTATATTGTTATACATGAGCACCAAATAATATGTTCTGAATATAATATTTTTAAAAGTAGATATTCAATTGAGAATAAGGGGATGATTTAAATGAGTGATGAACGATTAATGGTAGGTGTTAAAGTAAGTAGAAATACTATTATAGGAAATTTGGTACTTGGAATAGGTAAGATTATCTGTGGCATAATAGCTTTAAGTACAGCTGTTATTGCAGACGGAATGCATTCAATGTCAGATGTTTTTACAACTATAGGAGTAATTGTAGGCCTTAAGCTTTCAAGTAAGGAAGCTGATGCAGGCCATCCTTATGGACATGAGAAAATTGAAAATATATCATCATTATTTTTATCTATAATGCTTTTTTTAGTAGCAGTAGGCATAGGATATTCTGGGGTTAAGAACATAATTATAAATAATTATACTATTCCTGGAGTCTTAGCAATTTTTGCATCAGTTGTTTCAATATTAGCAAAAGAATGGATGTATTTTTATACTATAAAATATGCAAAAAAGTATAACAGTCAGTCATTAAAGGCAGATGCATGGCATCATAGATCAGACTCATTATCTTCAATAGGGGCTTTGATTGGAATTATTGGTGCAAGAATGGGGTATCCAATACTTGATCCATTAGTTGCAGTTATAATATGCATAATAATAATAAAGGTATCATATGAAATATGCAGGCAGAGCATAGTACAGCTTATAGATACCTCAGCAAGTGATGAAACTGTTAAGGATATTTACGATAAAATACTTAGTATTAATGGAGTCATAAAAGTAGACTGTTTAAAGACACGCCAGCATTCGAGCAGACTTTATGTAGATGTTGATATTTCAGTAAATCCTGATGTTACTGTAAAAGAAGGACATGATATAGCGGCAAAAGTTCACAGTGAAATAGAAAAAAATACAGATGTAAAGCACTGTATGGTCCATGTAAATCCCTATAATTTAAATAAAAAGGATATAGATTGATTATATATAAACCTGAGCAGCAAAATTAATTTGTAGCTTAGGTTTTTCTAGTGTGAAGTTGAATATACTATTTAAAATTTATATAATAAAATTATAAACTTTCAATTAAAAAGTGGGGGATTAATATGGTATTTCCAACGCATATAGTTGCAGCAGGAGCACTTGTTACTAATGATAATGATGAGGTACTTTTAGTTAAAAATCCACATAGGGGATGGGAATTTCCAGGGGGACAAGTAGAAAATGGTGAAAATTTAATTGAAGGAGTTACAAGAGAGGTATTAGAAGAATCTGGCATTGAGATTAAAGTTATATGTCTTGCAGGAGTATATTCCAACACTAAATCATATATGGGATGGGACAATAAGACTTTTGTTCCAACTAAGGTTATATTTGATTTTATAGGAAAGGCATGTGGAGGAAATCTTAGATGTAGTGATGAAAGTACTGATGTAAGATGGTTTCCTAAGGAAAAAGTATTAGAAACTATAAGAGAACCTTGGTTTGTAGATAGAGCAAGACATATGTTGGAATTTAATGGACAAGTTAAATATAGAGTATATTCCACACGGCCTTATGAAATATATAAGGAAAGATATCTATGATGATAAAAGTCATATTATTAGAAATAAATAGTGGGATATAAAAATAAATTGCCGAAATTTATATTTGGTACCACAATTACGTATTTTAGTTGTATTATTGTATGAAAGAATTATTTTATATAATTAAAAGAAGCACTAATAAACATATTAAGTATAGATTAGGAGAGTTTAAGATGAAAAAAAGAAAAATAGCTCTTGGGCTGACTTTAATATTAGGAACTTCAATGTTTTCAGGAGTTAAAGCTTACTCTGCTGTATTTAGTGGATGGGAAAAAACTAGTGACCATTGGAGTTATTATAGAAATGGAAGTCTATGTACTGGATGGGTTAATGAGAGTGGTAAATGGTATTATCTAAATTCAGATGGATCATTGGCATCTAATATGTCTGTAAATGGATACTATATAGATAGAAATGGAATTTGGGATAAGACGGGAGATAACAGGGTCGTAATATCAACAGATAAGGCAGAATATGATGCGGACGATAATAATATTTCTGTAAAGATCATAAACAATACAGATCAAAAGATACAATACACAGATGACTTTTCGATTTTTGACAGTAACTTAAATGAGTTAAAACAAGAAAAGGATTTCATAAGTGATAGTATGGCAGAAGAATTTGAATTAGGGCCATATTCATCAAACGCAATTATAATAAATATTTCGCATTTGAATAATGGGTTATCCTCTGGGTCTTATAAAATAGGAATTAAAATCAATGGAGAATATGCATATGGTGATTTTAAGATAACAGGACAAAATAACATTGCTTGTGAATTAGAGCAAAATACTAAAATACAGACTTCTAAGAATAAGTATACTCTTAATGAAGTTAAAGAGATTCCTTTTGTCATAAGTAATAATTCTAATGAAGAGATGAGCTTTACTGAAGGATATTGGATAGAAAAGTATGTTGATTCTGATTATAAGCCTGTAAGAATGAAAAATACTGATATTTCAAAAGTTAATTATAAGCTTATGCCAGGAGAAAGCTGGAAAGGATTAATCAAAATAAGCGATATTAGTGAAAAACTTCAAGAAGGGAAATATCGAATAGGTAAAAATATAGACGGTAATACTGTGTATGGATACTTTAGACTATCGAAGTAATAATTATGTTTAGGTGCTTTAAAATATTTAAGATTATATAATTTGAGTATTCAATAGGACGTGTTTGAACTATAATATATGTTCAAGAAAGAAGAAGATTAACAAAAAAAGCCTTCTGTACGAAAATACAGGGGCTTTTTTTGTTTTGCCTATAATTATGATGAAGCATTCAAGAATAAAGTTAATTAATGCAGATAATAATAACATTTATGGAAGGAGGTCTTGCCATAATGTTAAAAAGTAAAAGGATTATTCTGCTGTTAGTTATTATAATAATGCCATTATTCATTATTGGATGTAAAAAAATTGATGTAAGAAGTGAAACAATTATAAATAAGGATGAATCAGGACAAATATACCTGTATGTAAAATATGATGATTTCTTAAAGAAACATATAAACGGAAATATATTTAACTATGACTGGGCAGAGCAAAACGGGTATGAAGTTAAGAAATATATAAAAGACGATGCTATATCAGAGGAATTAATATACAGATTTAATAATCTGAAAGAACTAGAAGATAAGGTGAATTCATCTGGACTTATGGAATTATCTCATAAAGATAAAATTGAAAAGAATAAAAAAGCATTTGAATTTAATCTGGTAGTTAATAAAAAGAATATTGAAAATCTATTGTTAAAATCAATACATACAGGAGATAAAAATAAAGATAAAATAGTCTTAAAATATATTGAAAATATTATGATACATAATGATATAAGATACTGTAATGCAAGAGTAAAGCCTAATTCTGCTGGTATGGTAAATAAGGTAGACTTGTGGAATTGTAAATTGAACCAGTTTGAAGATAGGGATAGAATAGAGTTTTATGTTAAATAAAATAATGATATGAGTAAAAAGTTTAGAGTGCTAGATTTTATTACTTGAGTTATATTTGTACATAGTGAGAAAGAGCGGACTGAAAAAGGTTCTAGATATTGTAGATTACATAAGATATAAAATTGTTAAAGAGCATAGAGAAATAGAAGGGAAAACACATTTTGAAAAACAACTTTCTTGATTTGGTATTGAGAGAGCTGTTTTTTATAGAAAACATAAAAAAAGAGTTTGATAGATATATTTATACTATAGGCAATTGTTAAGTTTTGGATTATGAAAAAATTATTTGTTAATCAAATAAAAGATGATTCAGAGGAAAGAAATATTGAACATGTATATAAGAATAATTTAGAGGAACAATTTAAAAATTCAAAAATAACATATCCATTTAAATGTGACGGATATTTAGAAGATACAATAATGTATGATGAAAAAATAAATGTACTTAGGCTTATAATGGAATTTAAATATGGAATGAATTTTAACAAGAGTAACGATAGAGCAGAAGTATTGATTCAAGTACTATTTTAGTTTGAAACAATTTATGCTTAGAATGAATAAAGATTATACTGAAATTCCAAATGTAATTTTAGTACGATTTCTTAAATGAAGATAATGCACTAGATAATAAAATATCGGTGAAATCTCCAGTAGGACAGGCGTTGTGTAAAGCCCAAAATAAAATAGGCTGTGTATTTGAAGTAATTATTGGAAATAATAAGAATAGATATAAGCTTATGAGTATGGAATACAATAAAAAGAAAAGGTGATATTATGGCAGATTACTGCATTATTGTATAATTGATCTACAGAATAATTTTTACTTTCTGCATCACCATTTTCTAAATGCCAGTCTATAATTAGTTTATACAGGAGATCTAGTTGAATATGATTTTTCAGAAATAAGTACAATTGAGTAGGAATAATAAAAATATAGAGTATAATATCATAGTACAATAGAATTTCGTAAACAAAAGAAAGGATGATAGAATTGATTAAATCATTTTTAATGTTAGGGCAATCCAATATGGCAGGAAGAGGATTCATTAATGAAGTACCTCCAATTTTTAATGAAAGAATACATATGCTTCGTAATGGTAAGTGGCAGATGATGACAGAGCCAGTCAATTATGATCGTCCAGTTTCAGGTGTAAGTTTAGTAAGCTCATTTGCAGAAAAGTGGTGTAATGAAAACCCGGATGACACTATTGGTTTAATACCTTGTGCAGAGGGTGGAAGTTCTCTAGATGAATGGGCTGTAGATAAGATATTATTCAGACATGCAATTTCTCAGACTAAATTCGCTATGGAAAACAGTGAACTAACAGGTATTTTATGGCATCAGGGAGAAGCAGACAGCTATAATGGAGGTTATAAAGATTATTATAAAAAGCTTCTTGTTATTTTTGAAGCTCTTAGAAAAGAATTAAATGTTCCTAATATTCCAATAATAATTGGAGGATTAGGTGATTTTCTGGGTAAAGATGGATATGGAAAAATGTGTACTGAGTACGAATTAGTAAATAAGGAATTAGAAAAGTTTGCAGATGAACAGGACAATTGCTATTTTGTTACAGCAAGTAATTTGACTTGCAATCCTGACTGTATTCATTTGGATGCTGTATCTCAAAGAAGATTTGGGTTACGTTATTTCGAGGCCTTTTCAAAAAAGCATAATATTTTAAATCCATTAAATAATGAAAAAGAAATGCTTGAAAGCTTATATGCAAGACCACATACTAAGAATGAAAAAATGTATATAGAAAGCATGGAGCTTGCATTGGGGAAAATTTCATTTAATGAGTTTATGGC
>DPOH01000206.1 GCA_003539755.1 Clostridium sp. | reverse complement strand
AAAAACAAACAAAAAGATGCTAATCTTGTGAGGATGTAGCATCTTTTTGTTTGTTTTTAAAATTATAATCTATAACATGTTATTAGGTGTTAAAACATTAATAGGCTTTTGGTACGAAATTGTCACATATCCATTCAAATTAAAATTAACAAGAATATCAGCAGTAAATTCATTAGGTTTTGAAGTAGAGTAATGCCCATTTGGAATTACAGAATTTAATGATAATTCAGGTTTTATTATTTCTGTTATATTAAGTATATTTGCATCACTTGGTATATGGAAAATTTCCGCAATATTTATGGGCGCTAGCTTAATATGAGAAAGTTTGAATAAAGCATCAAATTTTGCAGATGCAGTAAATGGGTAGCAACCTATTAAGCCATTTACATTTGCTTGTATGTTAGATCCCATAAGTGAATCAATCTGCTGATAAAAAACTGAATCCATAACTCCAACTTTGTCCTTACATTTTTTTGAAGGTATAGTTGTTGAAAATTTAGTATATAGAGAAGTGACTATAGGATCTACTTTATTATATTCATGTATTTGTTTTAATACTTCCATTGAAAGATCTATAGACTGTTGGACTAAATATTTTGATTTTTCTATTTCTGTTATTGTTAGTGGAGTGCTTATAGCGCAAGCACAGTCTATTGAATCAGCTAGTTTAGAAGCAGACTCAGTAATAACAGTTAGATACTTATTTAATGGTTCAAGTTCGGTAATATTATTCTTTTGTATTAGTAGTTTTAATGCAGAATGGGCATCTTTTAACATGGTAATAACATGTCTAAGCATAGCGTCAAATTCAAAAGGATCTTTATAATATTGTACTGAAGGAATAAATTCATAAACCCTTGAATATGAAAAACTCATATATCGAACAATAAAAAGTAATTGAGTATCTGAGGATATATCTATATAGTAATTTTCAATTTCATAAGCTACATCCATAAGAATATCAGCTGATTCTGTAGCTAGCTCAATAATATGCTGAACTATTTGGTCAGAGGCTACTTGGCCTTGTAAAGCAGCTATATTATTAAAGGCTTGAACGCATAACTGTGTAGCATTAGATACATTAGTTAATAATTTTGCAATAGGGTTATCCGGATGTTCAGTATTGTAATCATCTAATATTTTATTAACAACCAAACATGCTTCTAAATCTAGCAAAGAGGTTTGTTCTTCTGATTCAAAACATAGTTTTTGTTTTCTTAGTAAATCTATGCCTGTATCAATGGCTCTTGTAGCACTTGCTGCATTATTATACAAAGTAAAGACTTTATTAAATTCCTCACTTTCAAATCCACCCCAAGTTATTGTACAGTTAGGCTTTTGAGAAATTAAGAATTCGTATTCAGATTCGTCTATATTGAAATACAATTGTTCATTGGATCCTAAACAGTTATATGAAATATCAAAATTATTTATAAGAATAGGAGCATTATTGGTGTAAAGTTCGTTAAATTTGTCTATATTGAATGTAATATTAGAATTTATTAAAACTTGAGAATAGTCTATAGGAAAATCATATATTAAGGTATCTATAAGAATACCCTTACTTATTAAATCATTATTTAATCTATTATTGTTCATTTCTTTAGATTCTGTATGGTTAATCATATATTTCTCCTAAAAAATTGATTCCAATATATAATATAAAAATACTATCTCTTAAGTGTCTTATTTATTCTATGAGGTTTATTAATGTGGTAAATTAATATCAAAATAATTTACTTAGAGGTTAATATAACTTTAGGAATAGTATCTATAATTTCAATTAATACATTAAAATCAAGTTGTAATATGACGTTTGCTCTTATTTGTGCAGGAATATAAGATGAATAATTATATTGTGGAACTATAGCTTTTATATGCAAAATAGGATCGAGAATTTCATTGATTTTAAAGTATGATTTATTTTTGGGGATACAAAGATCTGTAACCATATTGATAAATGAGAAATTAATATTAGCAAGAAATTTAATTGGATTTAATAGGGTGGTAGCAGTAAATGGAATTTCACCTATTGTTCCATGAATTGTTATTTCTAAATTACCTGCAATAATAGAATTAATTGTTTGATAAAAAAAAGAAGATATAGGACCTTCTTCATTGCTATATTTTTTTGTATGAACTACTAATGAAAATTTTCTATATCGCTTTATTGACTGATCATGAAAATTTATAGCAGCTTTAATACTTTCCAATCCACTAATTAATAAGGTTCTTGCATTTTTTATAGTTAAATTTGTATGAGGAGTTATTGCAGTTCTCTTTATAGCACCTGTAAAGAAAAATAATCCTTGTGTTATGAGAAGTAATGATTTATTTGAAGAATTATCTTTTGAAAAAATATCATCATAAAAAGCAGTGTGATAAATAAGAAAAGAATTATATATGAGTTCATTTACATTGCTTAAAAGTTTAACAAAGTTAGATACAGTAGGATTAGTAGTGGTATTATCAATCAAATCTTGTATTTTAGAATATAAGGAATTTATATTGGACAAGTAAAATTTAATTTCTGGATTACTTGAAGAAGAATCTAATAATATGATTTTATCTGCAACATTCTTTGCAATATCTGATGAAATTTGTGCAAATGAATTTATATCTTTAGGTGATGATGAAGTCTCACCTTTTAGTTCACTTGTCTTATTCAAAGCTGTTAATGCATTAATTATAGAATTTAATAGATCAGAAATATAAATATTAGATGAATCTTTAATAATTAAATTTATTATTTGAACTCCTTCTAATAGAGTTTTTCCTACAGAAATAGCAGCATCATAGGTTGCTTTTTGTTTATCATCAATAACTATTAAGTCAGCAATAGATGAAATTCTTCCAGCAGTTTCATTGTAATGAATTAAAAAATCACTCATTTCTTTATTTGAATGTGTGCCAAAATCAAAAGTACACTCAGGAGGTTCTATTAAATTACCTTCATATGATGAATTATTGAAATTAAAAGTCAAAGGAGAATTTGATCCTATACAACTATAGGAAATATCAGCTTTATTAATGCATATTTTATCATTATCATTAAATGAGGATATATTTCTGTGTATATAAAATATAGTAGTGTTATAATGCATTATTACAGAATCACATATTTTCTTTGAACTAAATATTCTATCGATTAAAAGTGGTTTATATTCATACTTTGATAGAAATTGAGAATTAGTATATGTTTCATTCTCGTTTAATGAAATATCTTTTGTAGTTATATCACTAGATGAATTAGTATCTATATTATAGTTCATCATAAAACCTTCTTGTTTATAGTAGTTAATTAATTTATAATATGAGTCAATCTTGTTTTTGTGATATTTGCAAATTTAAATAAGCAAATAGGTGTAGATGTGGGTTTGATGTGAAACTTCTAAATTCATATATCCACACATAAATTTTAATATAAAGAGAAGTTATATAATAATTCTCAATTAACTATTGTGAGGTGGATTAATATGAAATATATCAATAAAGTTTTTGCTGTATTTGCTATGATTATATTTGTAACATCAGTCTGCTGTTGCAGTGCAACTCCTACAAAATCTCCATCTCAAGCTGTAGAAGAAATGATTGAATCTATAAAAGGTGGAGACAATAGTTTTTATAAAAATATGTTTAATAAAGGATTTATTAAGATTGAAACTGATAAAAATAAAAGAGAATTGTTTCCTGAATCTAGTGTGAAGCTAGATAATTATATGAAGAATATAGACTATACCATAAATTCTGAGAAAATTGATGGCGATGAAGCAGTAGTAAATGTGACACTTAAAGGACCAGAGCTTGATTGTATTTTACAAGATATTATTAAAAAATTACGTTCAGATTTTTCATCAGGAGAATTAACTTTAGATGATTTGAATTTGGATTCTATTGCTCTAAAATATGATAAATATGTATCAGGAATTTTAGATAATGTAAAGACTTCTGAAAGAACTATTGACATAAAATTAGTTAATAAGGATGGTGAATGGAAGCTTAAGAATGATGATAATATAATAAAGCTAACAATAAATATTCATCCAGATGAAGTGAAACATATTATGAATCATATCTAAAATAATAAATAAATGGCTTTGATTAACTGTTGTAGAAGTAAGGAATGTATTAAATAGATTACTTCTATAGCAGTTTTATTTTTTATAAGCATGTAAATTTTTGTGCCTAAATTATGTTTTGATAAGTAGAAATATATATTTATATGATTAAAAAATAATATTTAGGAAAAAAGTTTTATCAAAAATTGACTATATAAGGTTTATAAGGTAATATATTGTTTTGGAGTATGTTTAAGGGGATAAAAAATGAAATATTTGAAGAAACTAACATCATTATGTGTAATGTTAGTAGTAGTAATAGGATTAGTTGGATGCGGAGGAAAGAGCCCAAGCCAAGCTGTGAGTGATTCACTTGATGCTATTAAAAAG
>DPOH01000097.1 GCA_003539755.1 Clostridium sp. | reverse complement strand
GTAATAATTCCTGTAATCATGAATTCACCTCTTTTTTGTAAAGTTAATTGAATATTAATTATTATAGACTGAAAAAATATATTTATAAAGGAAATTATTACTGTAATTTTTTTATAAAATAAGTATAAAAAGTATTATATTTAAAATGTTTACAGTGGTATTTTTGCTTGATTTTATCAATGTAAAAAATATTTTTTGATTGTTAAAAAAAAAACTTTTAGCCTATGCGTATTTTTAAGGTTAATTGTCTGACAATTTTGATTATTTTAAATCTAAAGAATTCTATTTTCTAGTTGAAAATGCTAGAGTTATAGGAGTATATTAGTTATAAAAGAGATACGATTAGTGAAAGGAGAACTCAAATTATGAAACTCATGGAAAAAATTTGGGAAGCAGCAAAATCAGACAGAAAGAAGATAGTTCTTCCAGAAGGAAACGAAGAAAGAACTATCGCAGCTGCGCAAAAAATTAATAGCTTAGGATTAGCATATCCTATATTAATTGGAAATAGAGAAGAAATAATAGCTAAAGCTACTGAATTAGATGTAGATTTAACAGGCGTGGAAATTATAGATCCAGAACAATCAGAAAACTTAGGTAAATACATAGAAGGGTTCTATGAACTAAGAAAAGCAAAAGGTGTAACAATGGAAAAGGCTGAAAAAATAGTAAGAGATCCATTATACTTTGCTACAATGATGGTAAAATTAGATGATGCTGATGGAATGGTTTCAGGAGCTGTTCATACAACAGGTGATTTATTAAGACCAGGTTTACAAATAATTAAGACTGCACCAGGAGTATCTTGTGTATCAAGTTTCTTTATAATGGAAGTTCCAAATTCACCATACGGAGATAATGGTTTATTATTCTTTGCAGACTGTGCTGTTAATCCAGTACCAAATGAAGATCAATTAGCTTCAATAGCAATAGCTACTGCTGATAATGCAAAACATCTTGCAAAAATGGACCCTAAGGTAGCTATGTTATCATTCTCAACTATGGGAAGTGCAGATCATGAAGTTGTAGATAAAGTAAGAAATGCAACAAAGAAAGCAAAAGAATTAAGACCAGACTTAAATATTGATGGTGAATTACAATTAGATGCTGCAATAGTACCAAAAGTTGCAAAACAAAAAGCACCAGAAAGTAAAGTTGCAGGAAATGCCAATGTATTAGTATTCCCAGACTTACAAGCTGGTAATATAGGATATAAATTAGTTCAAAGATTTGCAAATGCAGAAGCAATTGGACCAGTTTGTCAAGGATTTGCTAAACCAATAAACGACTTATCTAGAGGATGTAGTTCTGAAGATATAGTTAACGTTGTAGCATTAACAGCTGTTCAAGCTCAAGCAGGAAAATAGAAAAATAATTAATTAGAATTAATACTAAGAGGAGTGTTGTCAATTATGAAAATATTAGTAATTAACTGTGGAAGTTCTTCATTAAAATATCAACTTATTGATATGAATGATAATAATGTATTAGCTCAAGGGCTAGTTGAAAGAATAGGAATAGTTGGAGGAATTTTAACTCATAAAGTTGAAGGTAGAGATAAATATGTACTTGAAACTGAATTAAAAGATCATCAAACAGCTATAGACTTAGTTCTTAAGACTTTAGTTGATGAAAAACAAGGTGTAATTAAATCAATGGATGAAATATCAGGAGTAGGACATAGAGTTGTTCACGGTGGTGAAACTTATACTCATTCAGTTGTTATTAATGATGAAGTAGTTGAAGAACTTCAAGAAATATCAAAACTTGCTCCATTACACAACCCAGCAGCTGTACTTGGAATAAAGGCTTGCCAAGCTTTAATGCCAAATACTCCAATGGTAACAGTATTTGATACTGCATTCCATCAAACAATGCCAGAAAAAGCATTTATTTATCCATTACCATATGAATACTATACAGAAGATCATATAAGAAGATATGGTTTCCATGGAACTTCACATAAATATGTAGCTGGTCAAGTTGCAAAATGGATGAACAAAGATATTAAAGATCTTAAAATTATTACTTGCCATTTAGGAAACGGTGTTAGTATAACAGCTGTTGATGGTGGAAAATCAGTAGATACTACAATGGGATTCACTCCACTTGATGGTATTATCATGGGATCAAGATGTGGAAGCATTGACCCAGCAATAGTTACTTTCTTACAAAAAGAAAAAGGATACACTGCTGATGAAGTTAATGAAATTATGAATAAGAAATCAGGTGTAGTTGGAGTTTCGGGATTAACAACTGATTTCAGAGATATTAGAGCAGCAGTTAATGAGAGAAATGATCATAGAGCATTATTAACTATGGACATTTATGGATATCAAATTAAAAAGCAAATTGGTGCTTATGCTGCAGCAATGAATGGTGTAGATGCTATAGTATTTACAGCAGGAATTGGAGAACATGCTCCAGAAGTTAGAATAAGAGCTTTAAGCGATATGCAATTCTTTGGAATAGATATAGATGCAGTTAAAAATGATAATCAAAATGTAGGTGATGGTATGGAAATTTCTACACCAGAATCAAAGGTTAAATTATTTGTAATCCCTACTAATGAAGAATTAATGATTGCTGAAGAAACTTTAGAATTAATTAAATAGTATTTAGTATAAATATCTTGACTTTTTAGAGCCTCCTTTATATAATTAGTTGTGTTTGATTTACAAATAAATGCTAAGGAGTGAAAGGAGATTATTGGATTGTTGACAACTAGTCAATTATGCAATATACTCTGTAAGTATGAAAGTACAAATTTCAGATATTATTTCGGGTAAAGATAGAAGCAAAAAAGTTAATTATGTTGTTGAAATTCCAAATATAGAATTTGAAGGCGATATAATTAAGTTTGCTAAACCATGTATTGTAGATGGAATGATAACATCTGACAGTGATATATTAGTTATTAAAGCTAATATAAAAACTGAACTAGAAATGGTATGTTCAAGATGCTTAGATACCTTTATCTATCCAATAGATATTGATATAGAAGAAAGGTTTACAACTAATTCAGATTCAAAAGATGATGAAGCTACAGTTGTAATGAATGATGTATTAGACATCACAGAAATTGTTGAAACAAGTATAATTTCAACATTACCTATTCAAAGAGTATGTAAAGACGACTGCAAGGGATTATGTCAAGAATGTGGATGTAATTTAAATTATGAAACATGTTCTTGTGATAAAGAAGACGTAGATATACGTTTTGAAGCCTTGAGAGGGTTGTTTGATAAATAAGGAGGTGTAACTAATGGGTTGTCCAGCTAGAAAGCAATGTAGTGCTAGAAGTAAAAAGAGAAGAGCTCAAACTTTTAAAGCTAGTTTACCAGGCATCGTAGAATGTCCACAATGTCACGAAATGAAACTTGCTCATAGAGTATGTAAGAACTGTGGTTCTTACAAAGGTAAGGAAGTTGTAGCTTCTGCAAACTAGTAGTAGTTTCTGCAAATTAAAAGAAAGTCTTATGGCTTTCTTTTAACTTATATAAGGCTGTTATAAATAATCTAATTCATTAGATTTTTATAATGGCTTTTTTGTTTTTTATGAATTAATTAATGTGTAAATTAATCTTGGCTTTATTTATAATTTAATTAGTATATATAAAGGTATAATAAACATACGAAAATATAATTTAAGAATTTATAAAATAAGTATTATAAAATTAATTTGACAATGAAATAAATATTGTGATTATATAAATAAAGGCTGTAATAAATGAGATTATAGGGTATAATTAAAATGATTCATAAATAAAAAGATGATAAAAATATTTCAGAGGTGAATATATGACAATGAAGATAGCTATAGATGGTATGGGTGGAGATAATGCACCTGCAGCTGTTGTTGAAGGGGTAATTCAAGCACTGAAAGATTATGAGAGTATAGAATTTTATATTACTGGACCTGAAGATAAAATTAATGCAGAATTATCAAAATATGATTATTCAAAAGATAAAGTGAAAGTTATTGATGCTAAGGAAGTTATATCAACTAATGAGCATCCAGTAATGGCGGTGAGAAGAAAGAAAGACTCGAGTATAGTAAAAGCTCTTAATTTAGTTAAAGATAAAACATGTGATGCAATTATTTCAGCGGGAAGTACTGGAGCATTTTTGGCAGGATGTACTCTTATAGTTGGAAGAATTAAAGGAGTAGAAAGACCAGCTCTTTCACCTATAATGCCAGGAAGAAAATCACAGTTTATGATAGTTGACGTTGGAGCTAATGTTGATTGTAAGCCTCAATATTTAGTGCAATTTGCTAAGATGGGTGAAATATATTATAAGTATGTATTTAACGTAGAGAAACCTTCTATAGGTCTTATAAATATAGGAGAAGAAGAAGAAAAGGGAAATGAATTGGCAAAGTCAACATATCAATTATTAAAGAATGAAAAATCATTAAATTTTATTGGGAATGTTGAACCAAGAGACATACCTACAGGAGAAACAAATATATTAGTAAGTGATGGATTTGTAGGAAATACTGCTTTAAAAATGTATGAGGGAGCTGCTTCTAATATATTAGGAATGGTGAAAGATGAAATTATGCAGTCATCCTTTATTTCTAAGCTTGGAGTTCTTTTTTTAAAACCAGTATTAAAAAATCTTATGAAGAAAGTTGATTATAAAGAATATGGTGGTGCACCATTTTTAGGTGTTGATGGAATATGTATAAAAGCTCATGGAAGTTCTGATGTAAAAGCATTTAAGAATGCTATAAGACAGACAAAAATATTTTATGATAATAAAGTATT
>DPOH01000153.1 GCA_003539755.1 Clostridium sp. | reverse complement strand
CCTCTATATATAAAATGGAGACTTTCCTTTGAAAAGAAAAGTTTAAAAGGTAATGATCCGGATAAGAAACAACTTATACTACTAATTGATCTTCGTAAAGAGAATGAATCTTCATCCTATAATATTACCTCTATTCAAGTATCAAATTAGTTATATCTTATATTTGCTTACCATATATTATTTTATCCATTTAATTTAACCAAATTTGTATGACTTTTTATTAAAATATTTTAAGATTGTATATAAAAAGTATTTTATTTAAAATTGTTCTTTTATTATAATAATAAAGGCCGCAATCAAGCGGCCTAAAAGGGGGATGGGGGGTTGCTTAATAAAACATTATTTTACTAAGCTTGTAGGAGAATGCTTTCTCCATTACATTAATATTATTGACAATTTCTTTTTTAATATACACAAACTTTAAAATTTTAAATTAATAAATTTATAAGTATTGAACATTAATATTTAACATCTTATTTATCCTTAAATGCTCCACTCTTATAAAGTTCTATCATTTTATTTATTAATGGAATCTTTTCCTGATTAACAATACCTTTTAACGATACAAGAAATTCAAGATCATTATTTTGTGTAATTTTCACTTTAGTATTTGCATTAGCTGAATTACTAGAAACTTTTGCTTCTTTAATACCCTTTTCTTGTTCACTTTTTTTTATACTATTAGCAGTATCACTACTATTCTCTTTATTATTTCCTAAATTAATATTATTCATACTAGGCATAACATTTTTATTATTTATATTGCCTGAATTAATATTATTACCATGATTCATACCGTTATTATTCATTGTATCATTAGGGTTTGGGAATCCGTTTCCGTACATCATATTATTATCTAAATTTAATCCTGCCATTTGTGCCAATGGACCTAAATTACCGAGATTAAAACCATTTGTATTCATCGATGCAAGCATATTTGTCATATTTGTCATATCAAAATTTCCACCTAATAAATTCATTAATTGCACAGGATCAATACCAAATGGATTATTGTTATTCATACTATTCATATTATCTTTATTTTTATTATTAACACTGGATTCCTGTTCCTTATGTCTATGCTTAGCCATTAAAACTCCTCCATATTATAGTTCCCTAATAACATTATATGTATAATTTATAAAAATGGTATATGTTTTTATGCATTTTTTTGGAGGGTCCTAGACCCTCCATCCACTATTTTATTTAGCAGCAGTTGCTTCCATATCCACTATTGTTAGATCCACATAAGCATCCACCAAATAGTATAAATAGTAAGATAATTAAATATGATGAACTACAATTCAACAAACCTGATCCACAAGCAATTAACAAGAAGATTATTGGAGCTAATCCAGCACATCCTCCTAATATTCCTGAACCAGAATAATTGTTCATATAACTGTTACAACAGCTTGGCATACAGCAGCAATCATCATGACATTTCCTTTCGCAGCAGCATTTCTTTTCGCAGCAACATTTATTCTTCTTTTTAGACATATTTATCTCTCCTTCCTAAAAATTCGAATTTAACAACCACAATTGTTTAAATTACCAGCAAAATTGTTATATCCTCCGAAACCATAGTTTCCACCTATTACAGGATTTGCGCCAATTCCACATCCACCACAGTTTCCACCGAAACCGCCTATACCATTAAATCTACCATTGCATAGGAATAGAATTACTAATAAGAATAGATATGCAGTACAGCTATTTCCACAGAATAAGCCTCCACCTATACCATTATTGTTATTATATCTGAAGTGGTTATGGCGTCCACATCCACAGTCACAATCATGGTCGTCACAACATCCACATCCGCAATTATTACCAAATCCACGACCGCCTCCTAGTAATCCATTACCGCCACAGCCGCATCCACAATAGAATAATATTAATAAAATCCAAATCCAACTACCTAATCCACATCCAATACCATTACCAATACCATTACCTAGGCCACCATAACCTAAACCAGCACCAGGGAATCCATAACCATTAACAGGTGGTATTTGACCTCCACAATAGTCATTATCTGGTCCAGAATCACAGCAATTGTCATCACATGGATTTAAACCATTTAGGATATCATTCATCTCCATATTTATTCCTCCTTGGAAATATTTTTTTCTTTGTTATACTATATACTATTCCTCCTCAGAATTTTTGACACTAATTTCATATAAGAATTTTTATTGTAGATTATCGAATTTATATCTTCTTTTATCTATATAAAACTCCAAAATATTTGTTTCATATAAAAATTCTGAAAAAAATAAAAGCTCATGTAAGATTATATTCACTTACATGAGCTTTTGTTAATATTTACTTGTCTATTTACTGCATAAACTTAGTGTTAATTTTCCATAAAAGAAATTAATCTAAATCTGTAGCAAATTCTAAAAACAAGTTATCTATAAGATTTTCTATTCCCTTTTTATTTAATGATGAGAAGAAATATAATTTATCATCATCAGCTAGTTTTAGTGTTTCTCTTATTACTTTTTCATTCTTCTTAAATTCAGAATTCTTAAGCTTATCACTCTTAGTTGCAACTACAACTACATCATATCCAAAATGTTTGGCCCATTCGTACATCATAACATCATCACCTGTTGGCTTATGCCTTGAGTCAACTAATAATACTATTCTCTTAAGCTGATCTCTCCCAGTAAGGTACATTTCTATAGTCTTTCCCCAGCTATCCTTCTCAGCCTTTGATACTTTTGCATATCCATATCCAGGAAGGTCAACTAAATAAAAATCATTATTTATAAGAAAGAAGTTTACAAGTCTTGTTTTACCTGGTGTACTACTTACCTTAGCTAATTTTTTTCTATTAGTTAATGAATTTATGATTGAGCTTTTACCAACATTAGATCTTCCTACAAAAGCAATCTCTGCTCTATTATCTACTGGATATTGATTTCTTTTAACTGCTGATATAATAAATTCTGATTGTTTAATTCTCATTAGTATCCTCTCCAATTAATGCATTCTTAAGAACCTCGTTCACTTCTCTCGCAGGAATTATATTTAAATTCCTTCTTATTGAATTAGGTATCTTTTCTATATCTTTCTCATTTTCTTTAGGAATTATTATAGTATCTACTCCAGCTCTGAATGCTGCAAGTGATTTTTCCTTTAAGCCACCTATAGGAAGAACTCTTCCTGTAAGAGTAACTTCACCTGTCATAGCTACGTTATGTCTTACTTTCTTTCCTGATAATGCTGACACTAAAGCTGTAACCATAGTAATCCCTGCAGATGGACCATCTTTAGGTACTGCACCTTCTGGTGCATGAATATGAATATCCTTTTCCTTGTAGAAATTTTCAGTTATTCCAAACTTAGATGCATTTGCTCTAACATAACTATATGCAGTCTTTGCAGATTCCTGCATTACTTCACCAAGTTTTCCTGTAAGCTGAAGCTTTCCATTACCTTTCATAGCTGTAGCTTCGATTGGAAGTGTATCTCCACCATAAGCAGTCCATGCCATTCCATTAACTACGCCAATCTTATCAAGCTTATCTATTTCATCTATTGTGAAAAGTTTCTTTCCTAAAAGTTCTTCTACAATTTCATCATTAACATAAAGCTTATCTAAATCTTCATTTATGATCTTAGCTAATGACTTTCTTATAAGTGAGCTTAACTTTCTTTCAAGTCCACGTACTCCTGATTCTCTAGTATAACCTTCAACAACGCTTCTTATAGCCTCATCTTCAATTATCACCTTATCAGAAGGTATATCTAAATCCTTTATAATCTTAGGTAATAAATGTTCCTTAGCTATATGGAACTTTTCTTCATAAGTATATCCTGATACTTCGATTACTTCCATTCTGTCAAGAAGTGGTCTTGGAATAGTATCTAATGAATTTGCTGTAGCTACAAACATTACTTTAGATAAATTTAAAGGAAGCTCAAGATATGCATCTCTAAAGTCCTTATTTTGCTCATTATCTAATACTTCAAGAAGTGCGTCTGATGGATCACCCTTATAGTTTGAACTAATTTTATCAATTTCATCAAATAGAATTAATGGATTCATAGATTTTGCATCTTTAAGTGCATATGCTATTCTTCCTGGTATTGCTCCTACATAAGTCTTTCTATGACCTCTTATTTCAGATTCATCCTTCATACCACCTAGAGATATTCTAGTATACTTTCTATTCATTGCATTTGCTATTGATCTAGCAATAGATGTTTTACCTACTCCTGGAGGCCCTACAAGACAAAGTATAGGTCCTTTTTGTGATTTACTAAATTGTTTAACTGCTAAATATTCAATAATTCTATCTTTAACATCTTCTAATCCATAATGTTCATCATCAAGAATTTTCTTAGCTTTTTTAACATCTATAGATTCTTTTGTATATTTTCCCCATGGAATATCAAATACCCAATCTATATAAGTTTTAGTAACACTTGCCTCAGATGAATTAGGTGACATTTTCTTAAGTCTTGAAATCTCATGAGCTACCTTTTCTTTAGATTCCTTACTCATTTTAAGCTTTCCAAGCTTTTCTTCATATGATGAAATTTCTCTTTTATCTTCATCATATTCTCCTAATTCCTCTTGTATTGCTTTCATTTGTTCTCTTAAGTAATACTCTTTCTGTTCTTTGCTAACAGTATTTTTTACTTTAGCCGCAATTCTTCTTTGAATTTTTGCTATTCCTACTTCAGTCTTAAGTCTATCAAGTAGCAGTTTTGCTCTTTCTGTAAGATTTATACTTTCAAGAATTTCTTGCTTCATTCTTTCATCTGTAATTGAATAAGATGCCACCATATCTAGGAACTCTGAAGTATTTTCTAATAGATCTACATTTTTTGCCACATCATCATAATCATCTTCTGTAAGCTTTATCAGCTTTAAAAACTCCTTATTAATAACATTAACATAAGCCTCTAATTCATCAGATTTAACCTTTTTAGTACGTATTTTTTCTACAGAAGCCTTTATACAATTTTCATCATCTTCTATATATTCAACTATTTTTGCTCTTTCTAAACCTTCAACAAGAACTCTGATCATATTATCAGACATTTTTAACACTTGTTTTATCTTACATATAGTTCCAACTGTATATATATCATCTTGATTAGGTTCTTCAACAGCTGAATCTCTTTGGCTTACAAGAAATACTTCTTGTTCTTCACGCATTGCTTCTTCTATAGCTGCTGCTGATTTAACTCTCCCAACATCAAAATGAACTACAACTTTAGGAAAAACAGTCAATCCTCTTAAAGGAATTAGTGGAATTGTATATAACTTTTTCATAATACTATTTCCCCCCATAATACAATAAAATAATTATTTTAACTTAATTAGTATACACATATTAAGCTATTTTTTCAATTCTTCCATTAATGCATATATTGTAAATTTTTAGTCTATTATAATTACAACACTCCAATATATAAGAATTAAATAGAAAAGGCGCGAAATGTAAGAGTTTATCTTATTCCACACCCTTTATATTATATTAAACTAAATATTGTATTTTTACAAACTAAATTTTAAATTTTATTTAATTAAATAGTGTATTACTTGCTTTTTGCAGATAGTATTTCTGTATCACCAGTATTTTCTCTATCACTACATACTTCTAAAGATTCTTTAATTACTTCTTTAAAATTTGATACAGGAACTATATCTATATTTCCTATCCCACTTAACTCTTCTTCATAATTATCCTTAGGAATTATAACCTTCCTTGCTCCTGCCTTAATTGCAGCAGATATTTTAGCCTTTACTCCTCCAATAGGTTTTACTGAACCAAGTATACTTATTTCTCCTGTCATAGCAACAAATCTATCCAGCTTTTGATTTGTTATAGCACTATATATAGCAGCAGCTATTGTAATACCTGCCGAAGGTCCATCTACAGGCATCCCCCCTGGTATATTTACATGTATATCATACTTATCTGTATTTAAAGAAAATAAATTATCTAATACTGTAAGGACATTCTGCACTGATGAATATGCTGTGCTCTTCATTTTTATCTTTTTATTATTATTTGTTATTTCTTCTTCTTCAACTATACCAGTAACCTTTATATCTCCTCGTCTATAATCAACCTTCTTGCAACTTACCTCAAGAGGCATAAGAATCCCTATATTAGCTCCATATACTGCAAGGCCATTAGCAAGCCCCACTTTTGATACTCTAGGTATTTTATTTGTTACTACTTTTGTATATTGACCATTTTCAAGAACCCATTTTATATCTTCTAATGTTATTTCCATTCTTTTTTCATTTACTGCTATTCCAGATGCAAGCTGAATAAGATTAATTACCTCTCTTCCATTAGTACAATATCTGCTTACTTCATCAACACCATCATCAGTTATCTTAAGCCCTACTTTTTCTACTGAATTTACAGCTATTTTCTTTATTTCTTCCGGTGAAAGTGCTCTAAAAAATATCTCTACACATCTTGACCTTATTGCAGGTATAATTTCCTGGGGAGACCGCGTAGTCGCACCTATAAGTCTAAAATCTGCTGGTAATCCTTTTTCAAATACTTCTTTTATATATGCAGGCATATTAGGATCTTCTGAACTATAGTATGAGCTATCGAAAAACACTTTTCTATCTTCAAGAACTTTTAATAATTTATTTAACTCTATAGGATGAAGTTCACCTATTTCATCTAAAAATAATATTCCACCATGGGCTTTTGTTACTGCTCCTGGTTTAGGCTGTGGTATACCTGCCACTCCAAAAGATCCTGCCCCTTGATAAATAGGATCATGTACAGAACCTATAAGAGGATCAGCTATTCCTCTTTCATCAAAACGGAGTGTTGTAGCATCAAGTTCAACAAACTTAGCATTCCTGTTAAAAGGTGATACAGGTGATTTCTTCGCTTCTTCTAACACAAGTCTTGCCGCTGCAGTTTTTCCCACTCCTGGAGGTCCATATATAATAACATGCTGTGGATTAGGACCACATAATGCTGCTTTTAATGCCTTTATACCCTTTTCTTGCCCTATTACCTCATCAAAACTTTCAGGCCTGCTTTTTTCTGTTAAGGGTACTGTCAGCGATATCTGCCTCAATTTATTTAAATTATTCATTTCTTTTGTATTTTCCCTATCTATAACCACCGTCTTACTTTTTGGTGCTTTTACCACTGTATTACTCATAACATAAACCATTAAAATTAGCAGTACTATCTGCAAAATCATAAGTATACTAGTCATAATTTCTTAATATATCAATTGCTGAATATATAAAAAGTTTTCGTAACATGTTGCGAAAGCGCATATACTGATAGCAATTAATTATATTTTTCCTCCTTTCATTAATAATTTTTGTTATTACTAGTATTTACTTATAATTACAAAATATACGCCCAATTATCTTTCAAATCTATTTCACTTATATAATGTATAAATCATAAATATTTATAAGTAATATGTAAAAAAACTCTGCTTTGATAGTTTTATCAAAACAGAGTTTTTATGTTAAGCAGTTTCTATATCTTTTTTAGTTCTTGCTTTTACTAAGGCTGGTCTTACTTTGCCTTCTTCTAATCTTTCGATTTTTGGTTCCTTCTTATCTTTGATAGTTTCTTCAGTTATTGTAACTTTAGTTATTCTAT
>DPOH01000352.1 GCA_003539755.1 Clostridium sp. | reverse complement strand
TATCTAATCTATAGCAACCTTATATTTTTACAAAATGGAAAGAAGTGATTGTATGTATATTAATAATTCAAACAATAATAAAAATAAGAGCACAAAAACTAAATTAGCGCATAAGATAAGAAAAATACTATTTGTTACAATTTTAATAGTATTAAGCCTCTCTGTTTTATCCGCAATTTCTGTAAACGTTTGTTTGAGTAAGATTAATAAAGTATCTTTAAGTGGAGATACTATAAATATCAATGATGAAAACATTCCGATTAATGATTCTTGGGAAAATACTGCTAGTAATAAAGATATAGAAAATATAGCAATCTTCGGTATAGATGGTCCAGAAGGTGAACAAGGCAGATCAGATTGTATAATGATTTTTACTATTGATAATATACATGAAAAATTAAAGCTCACTTCAATTATACGTGATTCTTATGCGGACATACCTGGAAGAGAAAATAAAGATAAAATAAACCATTCCTATGCATTTGGAGGTCCTTCACTTGCTGTAGAAACACTTAATAAAAACTTTAATCTAAACATAAGCAAATTTGTTTCTTTAAACTTTTCTTCTTTTCCTAAAGTTATAGATAAATTGGGTGGATTAACAATAGATATAAGCGATGATGAACTTCAATATATAAATGACTATATACACCAGATAAATTCACTTAATGAAACTTCCTCTTCTGAAATCTCAAATACTGGAGAGCAAGAAATAGATGGAACTGAAGCATTGGCATATTCAAGAATACGTTACACTGATGGCGGTGATTTTAAAAGAACAGAAAGACAAAGAACTATATTTAAAAAATTATTTGATAATCTAAAATCTATTTCCATAACTGACTATCCAAAAGTTTTAAATACTATTCTTCCATATATAAACACTAATTTAAGTAATTCCGAAATAATCTCACTTGGAATGAAGATTAATTCACTAAAAGATAATGGTTTAAGCCAGTCTAGATTTCCTGAAGATGACGATTCTAAAGGTACAATGATTAATGAAGTATATTATTATGTATTTGATGAAGAAACTACAAACTCAAAAATAAAACAATTTATTTATGAAAATTAATATAACTAAACATATATTAAATTAATAAAATAACCACAGCATACTATTACAGTACGTTGTGGTTATCATAATATTTTTAATTATTAGTCTATTATTGCGAATCAAAATAAGTTTATTTTTAATAAAAGAAATTTATATGTTATAATACATCCCACTACTCCACCAAGAAAATCTATTAATACATCTGTAACCTTAGAAGTTCTTCCTGATATAAAAATCTGTAGTGTTTCATCCAAGCCTGCAATAATCAATATAGATAAAAGAGTTAGAAATAAGATATTCTTTTTATCTTCTAGTAATGCATTAAGGCTGATCATTATTATAATAGCAAGCATCATAAACTCAAATCCATGAGCACACTTTCTAATAAAAAAGTCTACACTTCCTATTTTAACATTTATAAATCTAGATATAATATATGAAATTTTATTAGCTATTTTCATACTTATACCATGAGATACACTTCCATTTCGAGATGAATTAAAAAATATAAACATTATCCATACTAAGGATAAAGCAGCAAAAATAATCTTTTTCATATAATAGTGTCTTTTTATTTATCACCAAAATCACTAGTGATGTCTTTCAAATACTCTTCAAATGAATCTCTTAATTCTGGTCTTCTTAATGCATATTCAACAGTAGCTTGTAAGAAACCTAATTTATCTCCAACATCATATCTCTTTCCATCAAAATTATATGCATATATAGCTTCTTCATTAATAAGAGAAAGAAGTGCATCTGTAAGCTGAATTTCATTTCCTTTTCCAGGCTTTGTATTCTTGATAATATCAAAAATTCTTGGTGTAACTATGTATCTACCAAGTATTGCTGTATTTGAAGGTGCTTCACCTATAGCTGGCTTTTCTACCATTCCCTTTACTTTGCATACCTTATTATCAATCTGTATACCATCAACTATTCCATATTTGTCTACCTTATCATCAGCAACTGTCTGTACTCCTAAAATACTTGTTTGATATTCATCATAACATTCAATAAGTTGTTTTAGACATGGCTTTTCTGGACTATAAACTATATCATCACCAAGAAGTATAGCAAAAGGCTCATCTCCTACAAATGCCTGAGCACATCCTATTGCATGACCAAGTCCTAGTGGTTCCTTTTGTCTTATATAATACATATCAACCATGTTTGAAATATCTTTTACTATTTCAAGCATTTCATATTTTTGAGCACTTTCAAGCTCCATTTCAAGTTCAACAGATTTATCAAAATGGTCTTCAATACATTTTTTATTTCTTCCTGTAATTATTAATATTTCTTCTATACCAGAAGCAACTGCTTCTTCAATAATATATTGAATAGTAGGTTTGTCTACTATTGGCAACATTTCCTTTGGTTGTGCTTTAGTTGCTGGCAAAAATCTTGTTCCTAACCCAGCTGCTGGGATTACAGCTTTTCTTATTTTTTTTCCCATTAATATATCACCTCTAACATAATCTTTTAATTACAAAAACATTGTAGTATAATGTATTATATCATACTTTTGAATATTTTGACAAATATGTTTATTTATTATATAAAAAACAGTTATTTCAAGTAATACATAAAAAATTAGGAGGTCACATGAAAAATATAATACACAACTTGATATGGATATACAAAAGATGCAAAAAAACTTTTCCTTTGATAATACTATTAATTATCCTAGGATCTTTAGGTTCACTATTAAGTGTTGGAACCGCACTTATTACAAAAAAGCTTATTGATTCTGCAAGCTCAAATAATATGGATGAGGTAATAAAATGGATCACTCTGTTTGCACTACTATTATTATTAAGAATAGTAATAAGTTCAGTACAAAGCATTGTTTCAACATATAGTTCTGAAAAAACAAAAAACAGATTACAGGAACAACTATATAATCATATAATATACAGTACATGGTCTAATCATAAAAAATATCACAGTATAGAACTTTTAACCCGTATGACTAATGATACAGATGCTATTACTAATCTATTAGTTGCAGTAATACCTGGAATCATATCTTTATTTGTAATGTTTGCATCCTCATTTGTAGCACTTTTATATATTTCGCCAATAATGGCTGTAACAGCATTAGCTATTTTTCCATTTCTTATGCTCGCAAGTAAGATTTATGGACGAAAGCTTAAGCAGTTTTATATAAGTATTCAAAAGAAGCAAACTGAATGCAATAGATTTATTCAAGAAAGCTTTAATAATATATTGATAGTAAAAAGCTTCTGCCTTGAGACATCTAGAATAAATACATTAAATACTCTTCAAAATGAAAAATTAAATTTATCTATAAAGAAAAGCTATCTAAGTTGTATTTCAAATGGGTTACTATCATTAAGTTCAATGTTAGGATACTTTATTGTATTTGCATGGGGATCTCTTACAATTACTACTACCAGTACTGCTGCAAATTTTGGTAACTTAACAGCAATGTTTCAATTATTTCAAAGTATCCAAGCACCTATTTATAGTCTTGCTTCTGCTTTTCCACAAGTCATATCAGCATGTGCTGCAGCTGAAAGGCTGATGGAAATTGAAAGTATGGAAGTTGAAAATATCAGATTCTTAAAGCCTAGATCCATAAAAAATAAAGATTTAGATTCTTACAATAACTCCGATGAAATAGCAGCTACAACTTTAAATAATATTTCCTTTAATAATGTATCATATAGCTATATTAAAGGAACTCCTATACTTAAGGATATTTCATTAAATATAGACAATGGTGAAACCATAGGACTAATAGGACCATCAGGGGAAGGTAAGACAACTATTATACGCCTCTTATTGTCACTAATATCACCTGAAAATGGTTCAATAAAAATCAATGGTATTCCTCTTACAGTCAAAGATAGAAATCTAATTTCATATGTACCGCAAGGTAATACCTTATTTTCTGGAACTATTTTAGAAAATTTAAAATTCGGAAATCCTGATGCTACAGATGAACAAATAGATAAAGCTTTAAAAATGTCTTGTGCCTATAATTTTGTGAACACTTTAGATTGTAAGTTGAATACTATTATAGGCGAAAAAGGATTAGGTATTTCAGAGGGACAAGCGCAAAGACTTACTATTGCAAGAGCATTATTAAGAAAGAGGCCTATCTTAATTTTAGATGAAGCAACCTCTTCCTTAGATCCTGAAACTGAATTGAAAGTTTTAGAAGAACTTAAAAATATTACTCCAAAACCAACTTGCATAATAATTACTCATAGGCCATCAGCTCTAAATATATGCGATAAAATATATAAGCTTGAAAATAAGAAAATCCACCAAATTGAGTATAGTATGTAACATAAAAAAATCATCGGATGTCTTATCCGATGATTTTTTATTATAATATTTTTTCTTCAACTAATTCTATTTGCCTATCAACAGTAAATCCACTTAAAGGCCTAGTAATTTTATAATATTTTATATCTTTAGAGAGCATAACACACTTTTTAAATAATTCAGGTTTCATGCCACCAAGATCCTCTAAAAATTCTCTTCTATATAAATTATCTATTATCTTTCTTAACTTATTAGATGAAGTAATTTCTTGAATGATTACCTCACTAACATCACCTTTCTCTATTTCAAAGATAGCTCCTAATTCAGTATCAGAATTTTTATATTACTCTTCAGCTGGAATTACGTACTTTATTTGTTCATCACTCATAAATGAAAAGTAGTCTTTTATATTATATCCCATATTTATGGCTGCATCTTCACATAATTTCTGAAATGGTGCTCCTGGATTAACTACTATTTGATTATCTTTAAAATCAATAGCTGCTATATCATCTGATATAAATTTATACTGTTTCTTCCTAAGGCCTATAGTAAGCGAAGATTTACCAGCTCCTTTATCTCCAGTTACTATAACAGCTTTGTTATTCATTTCAACAGTACCACCATGAATAGCAAGTTTATTTCTTTGAATCATTACTGCTCCCATACATGAACATGTAATAAATATTTTTACATAATATAAATCTGCATTTTCATGTGGCTTATATGTTATTAAGTTACCATTAAAAACACCATATGTTCCTATTCCACCTATATCGAAAACAAACTTATCCTTAGCCTTAAAATAACTACATTCACCAGTAAATTTATGTATTAGCTCTTCTGGTGGCTCATCATATTTTACATTAATATCTATATTATCATTCTTTTCTATTTCAGCAAACTCATCTATTTTAATATCTGATCTTATATTAAGACCATAAACTCTATAATAATAATTCTTCTCCATAGTTTTCGCTCCTATTTTCCTCTTTAAGCAAAGATAATTTTTTTCTATACTGTATAAAGAATTTATACATAACAAATGATACTAAAAGACAATATATTTCTTCCGAATTGGTACTATCATTTATCTCTCTATTATTTTGAAGATACATATTTAATTTATCAATATCCATATACTTTTTCATATCTTTATCATTTAGAGATTGTAATATTTCCTCATGAATATGTATCCAATCTGGTTTCAATCGTTCAACCCAATCTCCACTTTGAACTCCCCTATGCTTCCAGTTTGTCCTTATTTCTTCTGGAAGTATTCCTTTCATAGCACTTCGTATAAGATATCTATCTACACCTTTATGAACGTATTCAGAACTTGGAAGACTCATACAAAACTCTACAATTCGTTTATCTTTTGTAGGATCTCTTCTTATAATTCCATATTTAAGAGGATACTTAGTAATCATTATTGATATATGAGATACTATGGTATCATCAAACATTTCTTTTCTGATTGTAGCTAAATTATCAAATTTATCAAACATTAAGTTATAATTTTTCTCATCAAACCTTTTAATAACATTCCATTTATTAATAAGTTCTTTATTTATCGGTACATATCTAAATCTATTATCTATACTATTATTTTTCACAGAAACATAATACTTTATAGTATTAGGAATTTTATTCTTTAGAATATATTTATAAATATATTTTTGCGATAAATTATACATTATAGCAGTAACTTTAACTTCATCTAGAAGGTCAAAAACTTTAAAATCATTCACTAACTC
>DPOH01000041.1 GCA_003539755.1 Clostridium sp. | reverse complement strand
TCCTAATCCTGGTCCAATATTGCTCATAGTTGTAATTACAGATGTTATTGTAGTTGTAAAATCAAAATTATCAAATGAAATTATAAATATAGCAATAAGACTGATAATTATATAAGCACCTATAAATAAAAACACACCATGTATAAGCTCTTCATCTACTGCTCTACCATCAATTTTGACACTATTTATACGCTTAGGATGTATTATTTTATTTATTTCTCGCTTAATTGCTTTAAGCATTATTACAACTCTTACAGTTTTTATTCCTCCACCTGTTGACCCTGCCATAGCACCTACTAGCATAAGCATTACAAGTATTGATTGGCTAAGTGTAGGCCAGAAATTATAATCAACTGTTGCATATCCTGTAGATGTTACTATTGATGTAACTTGGAATGCTGCCTGCCTTATTGAAAGAGCCACATCCCCATTGTTAAGTCCTAATATATTAAATGTAATAAGAATAACCGCAACTAAAATAATCAGTAAATAATATTTTAGTTCTTCATTTTTAAAGAATCCCTTTATATTTCCTTTTAGTAATTGAAAATATAGCGCAAAATTTATTCCAAATATAGTCATAAAAATAGTAATTATCCAATCTATTGCTGGGCTATGGAATGCTGCTACATTTGCATTCATATTTGAAAAACCACCGGTTCCTGCTGTGCCCATAGCATGAATTATTGAATCATACCAATCCATTCCTGCAATCTTTAATAAAACTAGTTCTATTAATGTAAGTGCTAAATAAATTAAGTACAATATCTTTGCAGTATCCCTTATTTTAGGAACTATCTTCCCAGGTGCAGGACCTGGACTTTCAGCCTTAAGAAGATGTATTGAATTTTTCCCCATTGAAGGAATGAGTGCAAGCATAAATATTAAGAATCCCATACCTCCTATCCAATGGGTAAAACTTCTCCAAAATAATATTCCTTTTGGTAAACCCTCTATCTCAGTTAAAATAGTAGCACCTGTTGTTGTAAATCCTGATACTGTTTCAAAAAAAGCATCTATAAATGCTGGTATTGCACCACTTATAACAAAAGGAAGTGCACCTATAATAGAAATTACTATCCAGGCTAATCCTACAATCAAAAATCCTTCCTTTGCATAAATTTCTTGTTTTTTTACTTTTACATTTGAAAGTATTAATGCTATAGGCAAGCCTATTATTATAGTATATAAAAATGATTTAGCATCACCTTCACCATAATATATAGCAATAGCCATTGGAATAAGAAGAAGTGCAAGTACATACTTTATTACATTACCTAATGTCTTAAGTACTACTTTATAATTCATGTACCTTTCCTCCTCCATTTAATGTATCTCTTAAACTTAGAAGATTTGGATTCTTTGTTACTATAACAACTCTGTCACCTTCTTGCAAAAAATCATCTCCTGATGGTATTATTGTTTGTTTCTTCCTTACAATAGTAGCAATAATACAATCTACTTTAAAATCTAAATCCTTAAGTTTTATATTTTGGAAATTAAAATCATCATTCACTATAAATTCTATTGCTTCAGCTTTCTCATTACATATCTTATAAATATTTTCTATTGAACATTTTTTTCTATTCTTTATAGTTCTTACGTATTTTATTATTTTATTTGCTGTTACTCTTTTGGGACTAATAATTGAATTTATTCCTATTGTTTTAGCAATATCATTATAATTATCTCGTGTAATCTTAGTAATAATATTTTTAACACCATTTTGCGCTGCAAACAAAGATGCAATTAAGTTATCCTCATCTCTTCCTGTAAGTGTAATAAAACTATCTGCTTCATTTAGACTTTCGGAAAGAAGTAATTCCTGATCTAACCCATCACCATTAATTATTACAGAACTAGGTAATAATTCAGTAAGCTCTTCACATTTACTTAAGTCGCTTTCTATTAATTTACAATGAACACCAGATTCAGTTGCAATTTTAGATAAATAATATGCTATTCTTCCTCCTCCAATTATCATTGTACTCCTTACTTTCTTTTTATATCTTCCCATTCTTTTGAACATTTCCTGAATTTCTTTATGTTCACCAATTACATATGCCTTATCATCTTTGTGAAATACATAATCTCCCTTTGGAATTATAACTTCATCATTTCTTTCTATACCACAAAAAAGAATATTCCCCCTAATATTGTTTAAATCAGACATTCTTTTATCTACTAATCCTGTATCATCAGAAATATTAAAACTAACCATATTTACTTTTCCCTCAGCAAATGTATCAACACTACTTACTAATGGATATTTAATAAGCTTTGCTATTTCTATAGCTGCTGTCTTTTCGGGATTAATAACAAGATTTATTCCTACTGCTTCAGTAAGCAAAGTAATATCCTCATCATAACCTGGATTCCTCACTCTTGCTATAGTATGTTTTGCTCCAAGTTTTTTACCTGCTAATGAGCAAAGCATATTAAGTTCATCACTATTAGTTACTGATATAAGGAGATCTGCTTCTCCAATTCCTGCTTCATTTAAAACTTTTAGGCTGGTACAATTACCTTTTACGCACATAACATCTAGGTTATTATTTATATGCTCTAAGGCGGATATTTTGTTATCAATAATTGTTATATTATCATTTTCATCTGATAAGTTTTTAGCTAACGTATATCCTACTTTACCTGCACCTACTATAATAATATTCATCTTATGTCTCCTTGTTTATATAAATATTAACTAAAAAATCACATTACAATTATACAATATATAATATATTAACTCAAAAGTATTATTTACTATTTCTTATTATTTTAACAAATTACATTAATACATCGTTGTCAATAACAATATTCATCAAATTTAATCTTTTTCTATTATTTTTTTATATATTTACACTTATAAATATTCAAATTGTTTATTATTTATTTTTCAGCAAAATGGAAATTTGCGCATAACAAATCATATAATAATAAAAATCAATATTTTATTAAGGTATAAAATGAGGTACATCTTAGATATTAAGGAATGTAAATTTTTAGGCAAAGGACATGAAGGTGCTGTTTATTTAACACCTGAAGGATATGCCCTCAAAATATTCTATAAGGAACGTAATGCTAAAGATGAAGTAAAAATACTAGAAATAGTGAGTAAAAGCAGATTCTTTCCAAAAGTACTATTTATAGCTCATAACATGGTTTTAAGAGAGTATGTACAAGGAATAACATTGAAAGAATTTATTAGTTCTCATGGCTTATCATATAATCTTTCATGTGAAATAATAGATCTTATTGAAGATTTCAAGGACATGAAGTTTAAAAGATTAAATATTAGAAATGCTCACATATTTGTAGATGAAAATGAAAAAATCAAAGTAATTGATCCACGAAAATTATTCAGTAAAAATACACCTTATCCAAAAGATATAATTAAAGTCCTAGTTTCTTTGAATGTTTTTGATGAGTTCTTAAAAAATTTAATGGAGTACAGACCTGATCTATTAAAATACTGGATAGATGGCTATAATTACTTCCACTATTATTCAAAGAAAACTATAAAAATTGATATGTATGCATAATTGCTAATTAAGAGCTGATATTTATTTTCACTTTATAATATATCAGCTCTCAAACCTTAACTTTATATTTTTGTCTAGTATTTTAAATTTATCTGAATCTTATTTTAAACACTTATCCAGTATCTCTGTGTCACTCGTCCATCTTCAGGCACTTCATTTTCTAATATTCCACCATTATTTAATATAGTTTTAGCAGATCCTATATTTTCTTTATCACAAGTTATCAAAACCTTGTCCATATTTATTTCTCTACATTTCTCTAATGCAAGTTTAAGCATTTCTGTTGCATAACCTTTTCTACGCTCACTCCTTCTAATGCTATAACCAATGTTTCCTCCAAAATGAAATAAATAATCATTAAGCCTATGCCTTATATCTATCATTCCTATCAATCTACCATCTTCTTTTCTTATTGCCATATAAGTAGTTGCCGGAACAAATCCATCTGTTATTGTTTCTTCTTTTAAATGTTCTTGAACCTTTTTGAGCCAACTTTCAAAATTTTCATAATTCTGTATGCATGCTGTTCCATGCAAGCTATCATTGTTAATTTCAAACTCTCTCTTATAGTCAATAATTTCTCTCTTATATTTTTCACATACTTGTACCAATTCAATTCTATTCATGTTATTCTCTCCTTTATAAAATATTATTCAACAATTTCACTCATATCTTTTGATATTTGATCTATAGTTTTATGCTAATTTCATCTACTTCACTTAATGTATCACTTAAATAGTTGTTTAATAAATTGGTCTTTGTATCTACAATTGTTGATTTTTCTGCTACATTATTAGAATTTTCATTTATAGTATCAAATAAATTCCTTACTTCTTCTGAATACCTACAGCATATACCGATAGATTCTTTTTCATTAAATAACTTAAAATCATAAACATTATTGAACCCAATATAATATATATAGTTAAGAAGGGTAAGTTTTGTATTGTATCCACATTATCAAATAATTGGTCTTTGTATTTTATAAAAAAATACACTATAAATAATGTACTCCCTGATCCACATAAAATTATAGCTCTCATATCTTCATATAAAACTGTAACAAACATTACATAAAAAATAATTAGATAGTTTGCCAAAATTGGATTAGTAACTACCATTACAACAATATAACTCATCATAGATAAACATAATCCATACATAACTAGTTTGACATTACTCTTTTTTAATATCAATAATCCAATTGGTCCTAACGTAACAGCTCCTGTCAGAGCTAAAGATGTACTTGCAATAGTTGGAGCACTAAATATAATATTCAAGATTATTCTTACTATTATTGATCCTAACAAACTACACCATACAATAATATTTTTAATATTAATAACTTTATCAGAATTCATAAAAAACTCTCCTTTATAAATTATAATCTTTTTATTCCGTTTTTTCAATTTTATTACTTTTTAGTTTATATTTGTTGACAACTTATTCACTTTTTTATATAATTATCATTAATATAATAATTACTAAAAAGATTGATAAGGAGTATTACATATATAATTTAAGCGCAGAGAGGGAATGTTTGGTGTAAATTCTCATGAGATTAATATGGAACTAGCCTTTGACTTTTTAATAGAAATCTTATTTTAGAGAGTAGAATTAAACGGAATCCCACCGTTAAAAGGGAAATAATATAGTTTATCTGTATTATTATGAGTGTGCATTATTATATGCAAATTTAGGTGGTACCGCGATGACTTTCTCTTCGTCCTATATCTTAGGATGAAGAGTTTTTTTATTATTAAGATTATTCTTCATAAATAAATTTCTATTATAGCTACTATAATAAATAAACTGGTATTTTTATAACATATAAATTTATAACAAGAAAATTTTCACATAAATATATAAGACCAGCTAATAATAGT
>DPOH01000350.1:1993-4421 GCA_003539755.1 Clostridium sp. | reverse complement strand
ACAGATTGCAGCAGTTTCTTTTCTATGCCTTACTAATACGATTATACAAAATATTTTTCCACTCATCAATTACATCTTTTTGAGAAATATTCTTTATCTTATCAATATTCAATTTTGTTTTACAGCCTAAAAAGTATTTTGAAAAAGGCAGATAGCTTAATGCCCAGCATATCACTATGCTCTTTACTACTCCAATACACCAAAATTTAACGCTACATGATAGTTGATTTGTTATAGCCATTTTAAATGTTAGATCATTTAATATAGATACATGTATTAAATAGGCAGGAAAGGAATATCTGCTTATGAATTTTAATATGGTTGAAAGATAAACAAATGATATTTCAACGTAACTACATCCTACAAGAAGAAGTAAGATCAATAAATTCATACAAACTGCATGTACAGGTAAATAGTTATTAATAGTTTTAAATGTATCTGTAAGATTTCCACCTAATTCTATATAATACTCATATCCTTGAAGTATGACATATGCAAGTAATAACTTATACTTATTGTTTATGATTGCTTGTTTTATTTTTTCATAATCATTTACTACAAAAGCACCTAATATAAAGTAATAGCAATAATTTAATGGTGAATTATTCATAAAACGTACCTGCTGATCACTTGGATTAGTGAAAAAGAAATTAGTCATAATACCTGATATGTTTATATCATCTATTATTATGTAGCATATTGTCAGTAATAAAAATATCACTATCTTAGTGTTTCTTTTTTGCTTTTTAATGTGCTTATTTAAAAAATATATTAAAGGAAAATATAAATAAATCCTTATTATCATAGACATGTACCACAAATGATATTGTGCATCACCACTAAGTATACGCCATATTAAACTACTATCTATTGGTGTACCAGTAGCTTTCAATCTATATATTGACCACAGTGCAAAAGGTAGGAATAAAAACTTTATCTTTTTAATATAGAAATCTTTTAAATCAAGTTTATCATTATATCTATATAGCAGTGCTACTGCACTCAAGAATACAAATATAGGTACACCTGATTTTGCTACTACATATAAAAGCTTGGATATGTAAAAATCATTTATACCTATATCATCTCTATATGAGAAGCCCCCTACAGTATGCTGAAGAACTACAAATAAAAATGCAATTCCCCTCATAATATCTAGTTCTAATAATCTTTTTTTCGACATTGTTATGTTTTCGCCTCTTTTTAATCTAATATTACATACTTGGTATTAGTACAAATATAAGAAATAGAATGAAGCTTACTATAACTATAAGTAATATAGCTGACACCATTAAAAGTAGTTTATTCTTCCTTATAATTCCTACTACTATACCAATTGCTAAAATAATTATTAATAGTAAAAGTAAAATTGTCAAACTCATCTTCTTTCTCCCTAAAAAAATTTCATTAATATATCAATAATAATAGGAAGAAATATTGCCGGTAATAAATTAGCTACCTTTATTTCCGCCACACCTACAATATTTAATCCAAGCCCTAATATTAACAGGCTGCCTATTGCTGACATGCTTGTAATGACTGTATCTGTAAGAACTGTTGCTGCACATCCTGCAAGTAAGGTTATAGAACCTTGATAAATTAATATAGTTACTGATGAAAGTATAACCCCTATTCCTAATGTTGATGTAAAAATAATTGAAGATACTCCATCCAGTACTGATTTTGCAAAAAGTGTTGTATGATCACCTTGTAATCCACTTTCAAGAGAACCGACTACAGCCATTGCACCTACACAAAATAAAAGACTTGATGTAACAAATCCTTCTGCAATTGATGCTTTTTCTTTTGTACGATCTTTTTTATGTCTGTTAAGCTTATCTTCTATAAACTGACCTAGATTATTTAACTTAGCATCTAAATCTAAAATTTCTCCAATAAGTCCACCCACAGCTACACATATTATCATTTGAAGTGTATCGTTTCCTTTTAATGCTCCAGATATCCCTATATATATAGTACATAATCCTAAACCCTTCATTATAGTAGCTCCCATTTTTTCTGTAAGTCTTCCCTTTACAACCAATCCTAATAAGCATCCAGCTATAACTGCCAATGAATTTACTATTGTTCCTAGCATTTTATCCTCCAATTGTAAGATTATATGGACAATTATAACATATATTCCTTTTATACAACACATTTTGTAAACCTTTAAGTGTATTTAATGTAACTTTTTACTACAAATCAAATTTTGCAAAAAGTTAATTTGATAATTCTAAGTTATATACAATGTAAATTTTTTAATTAATACCACTTTACTCTGATATAAATACATTTTTCCATAAATGATACTGATTTTCATTTACTTTTATAAAAAAGTGTGTTATATTATCTATGGGCTTAATTTTATCGCGGCAAATCTATTTAAAACATGGAGATGATAAATTATGGCAAAAATGATGGGACC
>DPOH01000350.1:652-1915 GCA_003539755.1 Clostridium sp. | reverse complement strand
TTATGGCAAAAATGATGGGACCAAGATTTAAGCAATGTAGAAGATTAGGACTTAATGTAATTGGTCATCCAAAAGCAATGAACAGAGCTGGTAGAGATACTGCAAGGGATTCTAAAAAATTATCACCTTATGGTACTCAATTACTAGAAAAACAAAGACTTAGAGCATATTACGGTGTAATGGAAAAGCAATTTGTAAATTACGCTAGAAAAGCATTCAAATCACCTGAACAAACAGGTTATGCATTAATCAAATTACTTGAATGCAGACTTGACAATATAGTTTATAGACTAGGATTTGCAAGTTCACTTGCTCAAGCTCGTCAAATGGTTGTTCACGGACATATTTTAGTTAATGGAAAAAAAGTAAATATCCCTTCATTCAATGTAAACATAGGCGATACTGTTTCTCTTAGAGAAAAATCTCAAAAAAATCAAATGTTCGCAGACAACTTTGCAGCTAATATACTTAATGTATATCCATACTTAAGCAAAAATGAATCAGAATTTTCTGGTGTATTAACTAGATTCCCAGAAAGACACGAAGTGCCAATTGAAATCAATGATTCATTAGTAGTAGAATACTACTCTAAATTATTCTAATAAATTTTTAGGTATTAACCAACCATAAAATTTACACAACAAAATTTACACAACACACAAAAATCATATGGAGGCCTTCTCTCCTCCATACGATAGCACACAATACAAATTATTAATGGCATTTGGTTCATTAATGCATATTAAAAAATCTATACGACTTATATGATTATCAGCCAGTAGATTGTATAAGTAAAAATTACACAAAACTCCTAAGAAACCCAAGATTCTTTCTATAGCACAGTAGAAATTATCTTGGGTTCTTTATATTTTATTACTAATTTTAAATATAAATGTAGAGCTAATCCCTTTATCTTAGCTCTATATTTAAATATTTTATTATTTTCTAGCACAATTTGTTGCTGTTCCTTTTAAAATCTCTAATCCATGATTTAATTCTGAAACTATATATTCTAAACATTCATCAACTGCCTTTGGACTTCCTGGCATGTTAATAATTAATGTTCCTTTTCTTATAGCAGCTGTAGCACGACTCAACATTGCTCTCTTTGTTATTTGCATACTAAATGCTCTCATAGCTTCTGGTATTCCTGGCACCATTCTTTCAGCTATATCCATAGTTGCTTCTGGAGTCCAGTCTCTTGGAGAAAATCCTGTTCCACCAGTTGTTAAAATAAGATCAGCTATATCTTCATCTGCAATT
>DPOH01000350.1:0-561 GCA_003539755.1 Clostridium sp. | reverse complement strand
TTTTCATTTCTGCACTAAGCATTTCTCTTTCATCTGGAAGTATAACTTTATGTACTACTTCAAATCCATGACTCTCAACTATTCTTTCTATTTCTGGGCCACTTTTATCTTCTCTTTTTCCAGCATATCCGCTGTCACTTGATGTTATTATTGCTACTCTGTACATATTTCAAAATCATCTCCTACTTTAATTTTTCCACCATGTATAACTTTTGTGAATACACCTTCTCTAGGCATAATACAATCCCCAACTCTGTGGAATATTTCACAGTGTGAATGACATTGCTTTCCTACTTGAGTTAATTCTAATATTACATCATTACATTTAAATCTAGTTCCTATTGGTAATGTTTTAAAATCAAATCCTTCAATTAATAGGTTTTCACCAAAATCTCCTTCTGTAACATTACCGCCTCTTTCGTTGAATTCTTTTTCTTTTTCATAAGATAAAAGGCTTACTTGTCTATGCCAATTTCCACCGTGTGCATCATTTTCAATTCCAAAACCTTCAACAACATTGCATTCATTTATGTTTCTTTTAACTGTTCCTCTTTTAGCACA
>DPOH01000351.1 GCA_003539755.1 Clostridium sp. | reverse complement strand
GTAAACAACTTTACACTATCTAATATTTTAGGGGGGATTAAACATGGAAATAATTAATGAATTAAAAAATATAAATGAAAGTATTATAAAGTGGAGAAGAGAGCTTCATATGATTCCTGAAATAGGATTAGACTTACCAAAGACAGCTAAATATATACAAGAAAAATTATGTGCAATGAATATTGAGTTTAAGACATATGAAAAACATTCAGGAATAACTGCTGTACTAGGAAAAAAAGAAGGTAAAACAATAGCATTAAGAGCAGATATGGATGGACTCCCAATAAAGGAAGAATGTAATAATATAGATTATAAATCTACTAATGAAAATATGCATGCATGTGGTCATGATGGTCATATGGCAATACTTCTTGCAGTTGCACAGATATTAAAAAAACACGAAGATAAGATAAATGGGAAAATTAAATTGATATTTCAGCCTTGTGAAGAGTGTGCACCAGGTGGAGCTGATGCTATGATTAATGATGGAGTATTGGAAGATCCAAAGGTTGATTCAATATTAGCTCTTCATGTTGATAATGCAAATAGGAATTATAAGAATGGAGATTTTATGGTTAGTTATACAAGTATGTTTGCGTCTGATGATCCAATTAATATAAAAATAAAGGGTAAGGGAGGGCATGCATCTGCACCTAATGAATGCATAGATCCTGTTGCAATAGGTAATTTGGTTATGAATAATATACAATATATTTTAAGCAGAGAGATAAAACCAACTATACCTTCACTTATTAGTTTTTGTGGAATTACCACAAGTATAGCATCTAATAATATAATACCTGATTTAATTGAAATTAAAGGGACAACAAGAAATTTAGATAATGATATAAGAAAATATGTATTAGAAAGAATTGAAGAATTAGCTGTTGGAATGAGCAGTCTTATGAAAGCTGAATGTATAGTTAATTTTGAAGGTGGATGTCCAGCTGTTATTAATGATTATAATATGGTAGAACAGTTTTTAAAATCTGCAAGATCTATATTTGATAATGATGAAATTCATATTATTAAAGAGTATAGCATGGGAGCAGAAGACGCAGGATTTTATTTTGAAAAACTTCCTGGATGTTATTTTCGTTTATATAATCCTAAACCATATGAAGATGGAATAATATATCCAGCTCATAATTCAAAATATATGATGGATGATTCTGTTTTATATAGAGGAGCAGCTGCATTTATTAAAACAGCTATGGATTATTTGGAAGCTTAATAATTATAAATTGAAAAATAATAGTTGACTCCTACCTAAGGTTAGACATTAATATATACGTGTAAAAAGTATATTCAGTTTTAGCAAAGTAGAAAAAAGCTACGAATAGGAAAAGATATATATTAATGAAAGAAGTTGATTACTATGAAGAAAATACCATTTTCACCACCAGATATAAGTGAAGAAGAAGTTCAAGCAGTATGTGAAGTATTAAGAAGCGGATGGATTACATCTGGTCCTCAGCTTGCTAAATTTGAAGATGGGATAAGAAATTACTGTAAAGTAAATGAAGCATTAGCATTAAACAGTGCAACAGCAGCTATGGAATTAGTGCTTAAAGTATTTGATTTTAAGGAAGGGGATGAAATTATATCTACTCCTTATACTTATACTGCAACATCAAGTGTAGCAGTTCATAGAGGAATTAAGCCTATTTATGTGGATGTTAAAAAAGATACTTTTGAAATGGATATAGATAAAGTAGCTGAAAAAATAACTCCAAAAACAAGAGTTATAATGCCTGTAGATATAGCAGGAGTACCTTTTGATTATGATGCATTAAAGAAAGTATTAAAAGATTTAGGAAGAGAAGATATTATAATTCTTTGTGACTCTGCTCACTCATTTGGTGCAAAATACAAAGGTCAACCAGTTGGATCACAATGTGATTTCCACTCATTCTCATTCCACGCAGTTAAGAACTTAACTACAGGAGAAGGGGGAGCACTTACATTTAACGATAATCATTTTGGAGGACATGAAAATCTTCTTCAATATATGAGATTTACAGCAATGCACGGTCAATCTAAGGATGCACTTAGCAAAATGAAAGCTGGAGCATGGGAATATGATATTATTAATGATGGATTAAAATGTAACCTTACAGATATAGGTGCAGCAATAGGTAATGTACAGCTTACTAGATATGAAAAAATGCTTGAAAGAAGAAGAGAAATATTTAAGGTATACAATGAAGTATTAGAAAAAGAAGATTTCTCTATAATACCATTTACTAAAGATGATAATGGTACAGAAACTTCATATCACTTATACTTATATAGAGTTAAAGGATTTGATGAAGCTAAGAGAAATAAAGCAATTCAAATATTAGCTGAAAGAGGAATAGCTACAAATGTTCACTATAAGCCACTTCCAATGCTTACACTATATAAGAACTTAGGATACGATATTAAGGATTATCCAAATGCATATGCACAATATGAAAATGAAATAACACTTCCAGTATACAGCACACTTGAATTAGAAGATGCTAAGTATGTAGCGGAAGAAGTTGTTAAAGTTATAAAAGAAATATTATAAAATATTTACTATATTAAATGAAAACAAAAAATATAAATTGTTTGTATTAAAGTTAGTATATGGGTATTAAGGTTGTGATGTCTATTATAAGGAATTAATATCTGTGATAAACTTTTAATAAGAGGAGAAATTTAATTTTATTATATAAATATATGAATTAAATGCAAAAATTTGATTTTGTTTTACAGGAAAATGAAGAAAAATAAAAACTCAGCATTACTATATGCTGAGTTTTTATTTTAATGCTCGTTTAAGAAAGGGAATAAACGAGCATATAGTGGGGTTTATAAAATCTATGGTGCAAGTCACACCATATAATGTATGGGCTTACAATACTTATACATATATTATACAATAAATACACAAAAAAACAATAATTATTTTATAATACGACAATTAAGTATAGAAAAATTTCTTGCATATGAATTGATTAACTGAATATGTTTTTATTTAAAATGATAAATATAATTAAGTCTGATATAATAATAATGTTAAAAGTATAAATATTGTTGAATTTATAATTAACGGAGGATTAAATTTTTATGATTGAAATAAAAAAAATAACTGATGATCTTCTTAAAGACAGTATAGACTACGAAGATTATTCAGAAAATATATGTACACTTACTATAGAAGAAATGAGAGCAGAAGGTATTCTTAAATGTGGAGGATGCTGTAATAAGGGGGGAGGAAGTAAATGTAGTTCATGTGGATCTAAGGGTAAATGTGGAGGATGTAAAAGTAAAAATAAGTAAGATTCTAATCAATAATTACTTAATAGATTGGCAATAATAAAAAATATGTTATAATGTTATGGATTTACGAACAATAATAATATATAATAAATGTGTTTGAATGAAAACGCAAGATTTGGAGGGGTAGTCCTTGAGTAAGCCAAGTATTTTTAGTAGAGAATACGAAAGAAAGATGAAAAGGCGAAAAAGAAATACTATAGCTATTCTAGTTTTGGTAATTGTAGTAATATCTGCAGTTGCTCTTAAATTTACTTATGCACCTATAGATTTCAGTAAAGTAAGACAAAATATTCAAGCGTGGATAGATAGTGATACTTCAACTATTCCACAAGAAACTGCTGAAAATACAGAACAAACTTCAGCTGAAGAAGTAGATAGTGAACCAGAAGTAGTAGAAGAAGTAAAACAACCAGAAGAACAGTACATGGATATTAGTCTAGTAAGTGGAAATAGTGCAAAAGCAGTTTATATAGAAGAAAACGGCCAAAAAGTATTTAAAGAGCTTCAAGGAGCTGATACTGGAGTGACTTATGATATAAGTCCTGCAAAAAATCAGATGCTTATTTGTGATACAAATGCACAAATTACTTTATATAATGTTGATGGAAGCAGCAAAATAATATCAAAGGATAAATATGTTTCAAAAAGCGGAGGTGTCTTTACTAAAGAAGCAACACTTGCATCTCAACCTAATTATTTATGGAATAAAAATCCTAAATTTTTGAGTGAAGACAGTATTATTTTTGTTACAAACAGACCTTACTTTGGAACTGCTGCTGTAAAACAATATGTTTGGATTTCTAATTATAATAATGGAACTGACATGATATTATGGCAGATTCAAGGAAAACAAGCCGATATAGGCGATAGAAGTGAAAAAGGTGTGGAAGTTACAGTAGACGGAACTAACTATTACATCGGTCCAGATGGGGTAATAACTCAATAGAGATTATTATAAATATTTTATTTGATAACATTTAACTATTTATGGTATAATGACCTAGTTAAATTAGAAGCAGACTATTTTAGGAGGAAAGAATAAAATGAAAGCTAAAGTGGAAAAAATAGAAAATAATGTTGTGAAATTAGAAATAAGAGTTGATGCTGAAAAATTCAACGAAGCTCTTGTTAAAGCATATAACAAGAATAAAGGTAGATATAACATACCAGGATTCAGAAAAGGTAAAGTTCCAATGAACATGGTTAAGAAGTTCTACGGAGTAGAAGTATTCTATGATGATGCTATAAACTTTGCTATAGATGCATCTTATGGTGAAGCATTAGCTGCTGAAAACATCAGACCAGTTGATTTTCCAAAGATTGATGTAACTGAACTTGGAGAAGGAAAAGATTTTGTTTATACTGCTACAGTAACAACTTATCCAGAAGTTGAATTAGGTGAATATAAAGGTTTAGAAGTAAAGAGACCTGTATATGAAGTTGAAGAAGCTGAAGTAGAAAAGCAAATCAAAGATATGCAAGAAAAGAACGCTAGAATGGAAGTTAAAGAAGACGGAAAAGTTGAAAAAGGTGATATAGCTGTTATCGACTTTAAAGGATACATAGATGGAACTGCATTCGAAGGTGGAGAAGGTCATGACTATCCATTAGAAATTGGATCAGGTTCATTCATAGATAACTTCGAAGATCAATTAATAGGATTAGCAGTTGGAGATAAGAAGGAAGTTAATGTTACTTTCCCAGAAAATTATGGTAAAGATGAATTAAACGGAAAACCTGCAATGTTTGAAGTTGAAGTTAAATCAATCAAAGTTAAAGAATTACCAGAATTAGATGATGAATTCGCTAAAGAAGTTGCTGCTGTTGAATCATTAGCTGAATTAAAGGAAAACTTAAAGAAAACTTTAGAAAAGAACAATGCTGATAAAGCTGAAAGAGAATTCGAAGAAGCTGTAATAACTGCTGTAATTGAAAATGCTAAAATGGATGTTCCAGAAGTTATGATAGAAAAAGAAATTGATGCTATGATGAAAGATCTTGAAGGAAGATTACAATATCAAGGTTTAAGCTTAGATCAATACATGGAATTCACAGGAAACACTGTTGAAAAAATGAGAGAATTCATGAAAGAAAATGCTGAAAGAAAAGTTAAAGCTGATTTAGTTCTTGAAGCAGTTGCTAAAGCAGAAAACATTGAAGCTACAGATGAAGAAGTAAGTGCTAGAGCTTTAGAACTTGCAAAAATGTACACACCAAAAGATCCAGAAAAAATGGCTGAAATATTAGCTAAATCTCAAAGAGCAATGATCGCTAACGATATAGTTATCGAAAAAACTCTTAAATTTATTAAAGAAAATTGCAAATAATTTTATTTGATATATAATTAAATTACAGTCTAAAATAAATTGCCAGAAAAAAAGTTTTTTCTGGCATTTGTTTCAAACTACTAATTAACAAATATAATAAATAATTATATAATGATAAGTAGCATTAAAAAATTCATCAAAGAGAGAGGGAGGATTTAAATGAGTTTAGTACCAATGGTAGTAGAACAAACTAGCAGAGGAGAACGTTCTTACGATATATTTTCAAGATTATTAAAAGAAAGAATAATAATGCTAAGTGGAGAAATAACAGATGAAACTGCTCAATTAGTAGTTGCACAGTTATTATTCTTAGATAGTGAAGATCCGGATAAGGATATTTCAATATATATAAACAGTCCAGGTGGATCTGTAACAGCAGGTATGGCTATATATGATACAATGGAGCTTATAAATGCTGATGTATCAACTATATGTGTAGGTATGGCTGCATCAATGGGAGCTTTCTTACTTTCTTGTGGAGCAAAAGGTAAGAGATATGCGCTTCCTCATTCTGAAATAATGATACACCAACCATTAGGTGGTTTCAAAGGTCAAACAACAGATATTGAAATTCATGCAAATTGGATGTTAAAAATCAAAAAGATACTTAATGAAACATTAAGTAAGAATACAGGAAAACCATATGAAACAATCTGTGCAGATACAGAAAGAGATAACTTTATGAGTGCAGAAGAAGCAAAAGAATACGGATTAGTAGATGCTGTACTTACTAAGAAATCTGAGAAAAAAGAAAACTAATGGATATTGTCGTAGACTTTTTAAGTGAGGTGAATTTATGGCTAAATATGATGATAAAAAACAATTGAAATGTTCTTTTTGTGGTAAAACTCAAGAACAAGTAAAAAGATTAATTGCAGGACCAGGAGTATATATATGCGATGAATGTATAGATTTATGTTCTGAAATTATTGCAGATGAATTCCAAGAAACTGTAGATTTCGATCCAAAGAGCATTCCAAAGCCATCAGAAATCAAAGAATATCTTGATGCTTACGTAATAGGTCAAGATAGAGCTAAAAAATCATTAGCAGTTGCTGTTTATAACCATTATAAAAGAATAAATAGTAACAAAAATGAAATGGACGTTGAACTTTCAAAGAGTAATATTCTATTACTTGGACCTACTGGATCAGGTAAGACATTATTAGCGCAAACTTTGGCTAAGTTCTTAAATGTACCATTTGCTATAGCTGATGCTACAACATTAACTGAAGCAGGTTATGTTGGTGAAGATGTTGAAAATATACTTCTTAAATTAATACAAAATGCTGATTATGATGTAGAAAAAGCTGAAAGAGGAATTATATATATCGACGAAATCGATAAGATTGCGAGAAAATCTGAAAATCCTTCAATAACAAGAGATGTATCAGGTGAAGGTGTACAACAGGCATTACTTAAAATATTAGAAGGAACTGTTGCTTCAGTTCCACCTCAAGGTGGAAGAAAACATCCACATCAAGAATTTATTCAAATAAATACATCAAATATATTATTTATTTGTGGTGGTGCTTTTGATGGTGTTGATAAGATAATCGAAAACAGAACTAGAAAGAGTTCTATGGGATTCGGTGCTGATATACAATCTAAGCATGAAAAAGATGTAGGAAGCTTACTAAAAGAAATAATGCCAGCTGACTTATTAAAGTTTGGTTTAATTCCTGAATTTATTGGAAGACTTCCAATTCTAGTAACATTAGAATCATTAGATAAGAAAGCATTAATTGAAATTTTAACTAAGCCAAAGAACGCTCTTGTAAAACAATACAAGAAGTTATTTGAATTAGATGATGTTAAGCTTGATTTTGATGAAAAAGCTCTAGAAGCAATTGCAAATGAGGCTATTGAAAGAGAAACAGGTGCAAGAGGGCTTAGAGCAATCATTGAAGATATCATGAATGAAATAATGTATGAAATTCCTTCCGATGATAGAATAACTAAAGTTACAATAACTGAAGAAACTATCAAAGATAAGAAGGAACCAAAAATCGAAAGATTAGAAGAAGGCAAAGTAAGACCAGCCTTAGTAAAAGCAAGAACTAAAAAAGATATAGAAACTGCTTAACATAAAAACTCTGTTTTGATAAAACTATCAAAGCAGAGTTTTTTTACATATTACTTATAAATATTTATGATTTATACATTATATAAGTGAAATAGATTTGAAAGATAATTGGG
>DPOH01000082.1 GCA_003539755.1 Clostridium sp. | reverse complement strand
TTCATCTAAAGTTTCCTTTCTCTGTATAGTTATTATTTTATTATAACATTAAGCCAAATAATATAAAAATAGTAAACTTGTACAATTGAAAAAAGTAAAATTAAGTTGAATTAATCTATAAAATGTTGTAAAAAGTAATAAAAAAGTTTAAAATATTATAAAAAGAAATATTTTGAAAGTAAAGGAGAAAAAATGAAATATACAATAGGGAAAAGCTTTAATAAAGTTTGTGAAAGAGCTGTAGATGAAGCTACACAAGAAATTAATAAACCTAAATTACTTTTGTTTTTTGGACAAGCAGAGAAATTAGAAGAATATAGCAAAGAACTGAAAAAGAGATTTGAAGACTCTATACTTATTGGAAGTTCTACATTTGCAGGATTTTGTAAGGATGGTGCATTTAAAGATGGAATTTTAATACTTGCAATAGAAGATGGGATAGAATGTTATGGAAATGTTTTGGAGGATGTTGATAAATATCCTTTAAAATATATAAACAGAATTAATGAATGTGTAAGTAAATTTAAAGATACAGAGAATACTATTTGCTTTGAAATATCTTCAGCACTTAAAAAAAGTGAAGAGTTGGTTCTTTCAACGTTTAACTCGATTTTAAAAGAAAAAGGAATACCTTTATTTGGTGGATCTTCTGGTGATAGGGGAAAAGCTGAAAGAACATTAATATCATTTAATGGAGAGATATATGAAAATGGATGTGCTTTTGTAATTTTAAAAAATTTAGGCGGAAAAATAAGACTATATAGAGAAAATATATATAAGAAAACAAAGCATGTATTTATTGCTACAAAGGTTGATGCAAGGAATAGAACTGTATATGAATATGATGATAAACCAGCAGCAGAAGTAATGGCACAAGCACTAAATACCACAATTAAAGAACTGCCAAAATACTTAGATAGTTACCCTTGGGGCAGACTAATAGGTAATGAAATGTATATTGTAGCTAATAATATGATAGTAAAGAACAAAGGAATTTCATGTCATGCTAGAATATATAAAAATTCAAAAATGGTACTGTTAGAACCAGATAATTATAGAGAAGTAATTAAAAATACTATAGAAAATGTTAAGAAAGATATAAAAAAGCCTTCATTATCAATAATGGTTAATTGTCTTGCAAGGTCAATCTTATTTGAAAGTGATGGATATTTAAATGAGTTTGCTAAAGAGATGAGCTATGCATTAGGAAATTATGTTGGATTTGCTGGATACGGAGAACAGTTAGGTGAAGAACATTTTAATCAGACAATGGTGTTAGCAGTATTTGAATAGTATGAGGTGATAGAATATGTTGTGGTTAAAAAAGAAACAAAGTGAAAAAGTTATTGAAGATAAAACAGATATAAAATGTGACAATAAAAGTATAGTTGTTAAAGATAGTGAAAATATTAAACAAATTAATTTTGGAATATCGCATATTGATAAAAAGTTAGAAGAATTTATGGAAGAAGAAGTGAATGTATCTAGATCCATAAAAGAAATAGAAAATACATATTCTAAAGTAAATAATATAAAAAATATGATTAATAATTTAGATTCTAATTTCAGAGATTTTAAGAATTATGCAGGGAAAATAAATGAAGTAATGGAAAAATCAGAAGAGGCTATAAACGTAGCAGATAAAAAAATGTCAGAGTTAGCAGGCAGGATTAATGGTACTTGTGACAATTTAGAAACAATAACTAATTCATTTTATGTACTAGAAAAAAACTTTGAAAATATTCAGAAAATATCAAATAATATTACTGGGATTGCAAACAGTACAAATTTATTGGCATTAAATGCATCTATTGAAGCGGCTCGTGCTGGAGAAGCAGGAAAAGGATTCTCAGTAGTTGCAAATGAAATACGTTCATTATCGGAATCAACTACAGAACTTGTAAACGGAATTGATGGCAGTATAAATGAGTTATATAAAAGTATTGGTTCTTTGAAAAAAGAAATACATGAATCAAAGAAAGTAATGCAGAGCAATTTTGAATTTGCAAAGTGTGTACAAGATGATTTTAAACAAATAAGTTTATGTGAGCAGGATGTTAAGGAGTTTAATACTCAAATAAATAATGGTTTAGTAAAAACGAGTGAGGAGATAAATGGTGCAGCCACAGGTGTAGATTCTACTGCAGAACTTGTGTCATTACTTGGGGAAGAATTGGATGGCTTAAATATAAGAATAAGTAAAAAGACAAATATATTATGCAGTATTAATGCTTTTATACAGCAGATTGAAAATATGCTCGGTGAATTAATGTAATCATAATTTAATATATTTATTGGTGAGGATAGTGAGTAGATTTAAACGAGTCTATCCTCTATTTTTTGTGCTGAACCAATATAAATTTGAAAAAGAGTTTTAAATATACAACTATTTGAATAAATATACAAATGTAGTATAATGTTAAATGTAGAAATATAAATTGGAGGTAATAAGAATGGCGATAAATTTAAAGGGAAGAAGCTTTTTGAAACTACTAGATTTCACATCACAAGAAATAAGATATCTAATTGATTTGTCAAAGGATTTGAAAGCTTTAAAGAGAGCAGGAATATCTCATGATAATTTTAAGGGTAAAAACATAGTTTTATTATTTGAAAAGACATCTACAAGGACAAGATGTTCATTTGAAGTAGCTGGTAAAGATCTTGGAATGGGGGTTACTTATCTTGATGCAGCAGGTTCTCAAATGGGTAAAAAAGAAAGTATTGCTGATACTGCAAGGGTTCTTGGGAGAATGTTTGATGGTATAGAATACAGGGGGTACAGCCAAAAGACAGTAGAAAAGCTTGCAGAGTATTCAGGAGTTCCTGTATGGAATGGACTTACAGATGAATTTCATCCAACACAGATGATTGCTGATTTGCTGACTATAGAAGAAAAGTTTGGATATCTAAAAGGAATTAATTTTGTTTATATGGGTGATGCTAGAAATAATATGGGTAATTCATTAATGGTAGCTTGTGCTAAGATGGGGCTTAACTTTACTGCATGTGCACCAAAAGAACTATTTCCAGCAGAAGATTTAGTTAAAGTATGCAAAGAAATTGCTAGCGAAAGTGGTTCAACTATAACATTAACTGAGAATGTTATAGAAGGAACTAAAAATGCAGATGTTATTTATACAGATATCTGGGTATCAATGGGTGAACCTGAGGAAGAATGGGATAAGAGAATTAATCTTTTAAAATCATATCAAGTAAATAGTGCTGTAATGGCTAATGCTAAAAAGGATGCTATATTTATGCATTGTCTTCCATCATATCATGATTTAGAAACGGTTATAGGAAAAACTATTGGAGAGAAATATGGAATGGATGCGTTAGAAGTAACTAATGAAGTGTTTGAAGGAAAACAGAGTGTTGTATTTGATGAGGCGGAAAACAGAATGCATTCAATTAAAGCAATAATGGCTGCAACTCTATAATTTTCATTATATTATGCTTCTTATTATAGTAAAATATAGTAAGAAGCTATTATTAAATTTTGAGAGGAGTTGTTATTATGATAGATAAAAAAGTATATCTAAGGGATGGACATATTCATTCACCATATTGTCCTCATGGAACAAAAGATAATCTTGATTTATATGTAGAAAAAGCATTAGAAAAAGGGTTAGAAGAAATAAGTTTTACTGAACATATGCCATTTGGTAGCTATTTTATGCCTAATAAAAAATTTTTAGATGAATGTGCTTTGAGTAAAGATGATGTACAAAAATATTTTGATGATGTTAATAGGGTAAAAAATAAATATAAGGACAAAATAAAGATAAATTTAGGATTTGAAGTTGATTTTATTGATGGATTAGAAGAGGAAACAAAGGAACTTCTGAATACATATGGTCCTAATTTAGAAGACGGATTATTATCTGTTCACTTCATAAATATTGATGGTGAATATATGGCAGTAGATGGATTAGATGGTTTAGAAAAAGCTATAGGACTTCTTGGATCCATAGAAAAAGTATATGATAAATATTATGAAACTCTTCTTAAAGCAATAAAGAGTGACCTTGGTAAATATAAACCTAGGAGAATTGGACATCCTAATTTGATTAGAAGATTTAATGAATTATATCCAATAAGATATAAAAATTATGCACTATTAGAAGAAGTCGCAAAAGAAATTAAGAAGAAGGATTATGAAGTGGATATTAATATAGCTGGTCTTAGAAAAAATTATTGCAATGAAATATATGTAAGTGGGTATTTTAAAGATTTAGTTGAAGAGTATAAGATAAAAGTTGTATTTGGATCAGATTCTCATGAAGCTAAAGATATTGGAAGTGACTTTGATAAATTTTAAAATTTAAACTATTGAGGTAATAATATTATAGTGAATATGTTCAATGAT
>DPOH01000239.1 GCA_003539755.1 Clostridium sp. | reverse complement strand
ATACACTTCAGCAATAAGTTTATATTATTATACTTGATTGTATTTGACAAAAGCTTAAAATTATAAAAGATAAAACTTATATTCATATAGCAACCTATAAGTAAATAATTAAGCTAAAGATTATGCAGAATAATAGAATATTAAAGATATTTTATATAATAAAACAGAATGAAAAGACTTGAATGTTAATAGACTTTTCATTCTGTTTTTTACATGTATATATAAAATAAACAGTTTAAATTAAATTATTTTTAATATATCCTCTAGGTGTCAAACCAGTATGTTTTTTAAAAACCTGAATAAAATGACTGCAGTCATTAAATCCAACAGACATAGCAATTTCAGTAATAGATTTATTGGTTTCTTTTAGCATGTCGATAGATTGGTCTATGCGATATTTTAAAAGATATTCATATGGACTTACATCAAGTACTTTTCTAAATAATCTAGAACATTCAGCTTGGCTTATATGTGCGGAATTGGATATATCTGCAAGGGAAATGTTAGCCATAAAATTATTATGTATATACGAAAGCATTGACTGCATATATTCTTGTTTTCGTACAAAAGACTTACTAGAAATACTGCTGTAGTTCTTTACATTTCTAATGAAGTATAACCATAAAGATTGAAGTCTTACAGCAATTTCATATTCCTTTGCATAAACTTGTTCATTTTTGCAAAAGTTATGTAAATCAATCAACATTTCTATTATAATTTTCTGCCACTCATTATCATTAGTGAGAAGAATTGCAGGAAGATTATAATTCATAGTAAAAGGTTGAACAAAATCAGATTCGAGCTTGCTTCCAGTTAAAATAGAAATCATTTTTGTTGGAAAATTAATACTTATATATTCTCCACCATCGCTTATGTGATTTGTCATATGTAAAAGTCTGCTGTTTATAAATATGGCATTACCAGATTTTAAATCATAATTTTTACTATTCACCATCATTGATATTGAGCCTTTTGTTACAAGTGTAAACTGTAAATCTTCATGCCAATGAAGATAGTGGTATCCTGGTCCGTGGGATGGAATACAATCCTTTTTATTTATGGTAAACATTGCAAAGGGAAAACGAGGATCTTCGTATAAACCGTTTTCTGGTTTTATTGAATTCATAAAAACCTCCAAAGTGATAAAATAGTTATATTATTTAGTAATTTATATATATTATATAAAAAATGCTGATGATATAATTATAATTTGTTAATAGCAAAATATCAATTAAGAGGAGCGACAGAAGATGAAGTACTTGGGACAGATAGGTATTATTCTTGCGATTTCATTTATAGGCGAAATTTTAAATTATATTATACCTGTGCAGATACCAGCTTGTATTTATGGACTTGTAATAATGTTCATATGTTTATATACAAAGATAATAAAAATAGATTCGGTAAAAGAAACAGGAACATTTCTTATAGAGATTATGCCAGTTATGTTTATTCCTGCAGCCGTAGGACTTATGAATTCATGGGGAGTACTTAAAGGAGTAATTTTACCAATAACTATTATTACTATTGTTTCTACAATAGTTACAATGATTGTTACTGGTCATGCTACTCAGAAAGTTATTTCTATAGGTGAATGTAAAGAATGTAAAAAAACAGATAATAAAGATAAAAACAGATAAAGAGGGAAAGACAAATGGACAACTTGATACAGAATTCGGTCTTCTTTGGTGGAATTATAAGCCTTATAACATATGGAATAGGGGTATTAATAAAAAGAAAATTTAAGTTGGCAATATTTAATCCATTATTAATATCAATTGCTATTACTATTGCTTTTTTACTAGCCTTTAATATTAACTATGACAAATATTATGATGGAGCAAAATATATAAGTTATTTGCTTACACCAGCTACAGTATGCTTAGCAATCCCATTATATGAAAAGATTGAATTACTAAAAAAGAACTGGAAGGCAATTGGTATAGGAGTTATTTGTGGAGTATTAGCTAACTTTGTATGCGTATTTATATTAGCACGTGCATTGAAGCTTGGACACCAAGAATATGTTACTTTAATTCCAAAATCAATAACTACTGCTATAGGAATGAGTGTATCAGAAGAAATTGGAGGAATAGTAACAATATCAGTTGCTGTTATAATAGTAACAGGTATATTTGGAAGTATGGTTGCTGAAGGAGTATGTAATTTATGTAGAATAAAGAATCCAGTAGCAAAAGGAATTGCTATAGGATCATGCTCCCATGCTATAGGTACATCAAAAGCTATGGAAATGGGGCAAATAGAAGGAGCTATGAGTAGCTTAGCAATTGTTATGACTGGACTTCTTACTGTTATATGTGCACCACTTTTTGCCCTATGTATATAAAAAATAGGATTTTGAAAATGCTGATTAACTACAATAATGTAATTAATCAGCATTTTTTCTGTTTATTAATAATTAGGTAATAATGTATATAATTTATGTCGAAAAAAGTAAAAAAAATATCAAAAATATGTCACAAATAAGAAAAAATATGTTAGAATAGGTGTGGAAATAGGGTAGGATTTAACGGGTTTTAATTTTAAATTAAAACTTTCATAAAAATACAAGCGATAATATTTATTTAGGGAATTGGGTGCTATTATTAATTAGCACTTATAATATAATGCACTTTACAATATTTACAATTTAATAGCAAAGCTGAAGAAATTCAGTGACGCAAAACTATAGGAGCTAAGGTTATTTGAACTATGCTTGCCAGTTGCCGGATGAAATTAATTTGATTTTTTTGTTTGAAAGTAAAAAGGCTTATAAAAAAATATAGTCTTTTTTTTGTTAAAAATTTTATTATTAATTAAGGAGAAATATGAAAATCAACAAAAAGACATTATATATTGTATTCGGGTGTTTTATTTTTCTTTGTAGTGTAATTGGGGGCGGCATTTATTTGAATAAAACATCTAATAGAAATATTCTTATAAAAAATATATATAAAACATCTGAGTATGGAGAAAGTTTTAACGAAGAATTTTTAAAAAACTACAATTTAAAAAATATAGACAAATTAAACCAAGATAAATCTATACCAGCTGAAGATTACTTCTTTATAGCATATGAGTATTGTGAACTTGATAATGAGTGGGAAAAGGGTATAAAGTATGCGATGGATTTCAAATCTAGAAAAGGTACATTTACCAATCGATATATAGAATTATATAATGATTATTTAATAAATTATTATTATATAGTTATAAAAAATGATAATAATGCTTTACAAAAAATAGATAATACGTTTAAAAATGTTACATTTAAGGATTGGAATGAGAGTACAGATTTATTAATTACTGAATTATCTTTATTAACCAATTGTGGTGAAAATGATTATGTAATTAATAAATTAGAAAATATATTAAAAAATGAAGAACAGCTTGACTTAGAGCCTCTTGTTGGGATAAAAGACAAGTTGACATCCCTTTATACTCAGAAGGGTTATCACTATGCAAGAGTATTAGAGTTATGCGTAGAAATAGATTCCATATTAAATACCTATTCTATTAGAGATGAGGAGTTCTATAAATCAAAGTCATTGTATAATCAAGCTAGTATATATTCATTACTTGAAGAAGATAATATGGCAAAAGAGTTATATATGAAAACATTAGATGTTAATACGGAAAATGAAAAATTGAATATTAACATAAAGGCAGTATCATTGAATAGACTTATAACAATGTATTTATCTAATGGGAAAATTGATTTGGCGAAAGATTTATTAAATAAATATGAAGAAATTTATAATGGAAGTGATGAGTATAAATCAGATGTACTCTACTGCTTGTCTATGGGACAGTATTATATGGAGAAATATGAGAGGGAAGGAAAGAACAAAGATAATTTAAATGAATCAGATTATTACCTTAAAACATCGGTAAATAATTATAATAAGTATTTAGGAAATTCCATTGTAAACCTTGAATTATATCAGTCTATGTATTCGCTTTATTTAGAATATCTTAAAGGTAATGTAGATTATTCACTGAATAAATATAATAAATTATTAGAAACAGTAGATAATATTACAATGAGAAGACTTATATTAAGTAAAATGTATAATATATATTATGACCAAGGAATGTATAAAAAAGCAATTGAGTGCCATAAACAAATTACGAAAATTAAAGATGAAGCATGTTTACTGATTAAGAAGGATTACTCTACATATCATGTTGAGAAGTATAGAAATGATATTAAAATAAGAAAGCTAGATGAAATGAAATTTCGTGCATATATAAATTTAGTTATTGTCATCTTCATAGTGGGTATAATTGTTATATTTGCTCTCTTGCGCCATAAGAAATTAAGAAAAAGAAATAAAATTGATGAAATGTCAGAAATAAATAATAGATCATATTTTGATAAGCAGTATAGGAAAATGTTAAAGGAAAAAAAGGATTTCTATATTTATATGTTTGATATAGATGATTTTAAAAAAATTAACGATACATATGGCCATTTAATTGGGGATAAAGTTATAAAAATGGTTGCTAAAACTGGAAAAGAAGTCATAGATAATAATGGATGTTTATTTAGATATGGTGGAGAAGAGTTTGTTGCAATAGTAGATCATTTAGATAGAAATAAAGTTATAAGCATAGCTGAGGATATAAGAAAAAGGATAGAAGATTTAACCTGGGATAATGATATGAAAATTACAATAAGTATGGGAATTGCTGATAGTGCTATAGAAAAAGAAAGGGTGCTTGAAGTAGCTGATAATAGATTGTATATATCAAAAGCAACAGGAAAAAATAAATTTACATTTAAATGATGATAGGATATCAAATATAAGTTCATATAAATAAATTCTTTAATGTGAACAAATATTGGCTAGGTCAACAAAAATTTTGTTTCTTAGGATAAATACACAATAAGTAAAATATAAAGAGAACAGTATAAAGGTTTTAGATACAGCTTTTATACTGTTTTTTATTTTTTATTATATTTTTT
>DPOH01000283.1 GCA_003539755.1 Clostridium sp. | reverse complement strand
TGTAAACAACTTTACACTATCGCTATAAATTAGGAGGAACAATAATGAAGATAATTGTACAAAAGTTTGGGGGAACTTCAGTTTCAACAGAAGAAAATAGGAAGAAAGTAATTGAAAAAGTTAAAACTGCTATTAAAAATGGTTATAGTCCAGTAGTAGTTGTATCTGCAATGGGAAGAAAAGGGGCTCCTTATGCAACAGATACATTATTATCACTTATTAAGGAAGAATTTAAAAATTCAAACAAGCTTGCACAAGACTTACTTATGTGTTGTGGAGAAACAATAAGCTCAGTTGTTATGTGTCATGATTTATATAATGAGGGAATAAATGCAGTTCCACTTACAGGTGGTCAGGCAGGTATTATAACAGATAATAATTTTACTGATGCACGATGCTTAAATGTAGAGCCTAAGAGAATACTAGAAATAATAGGTCAAGGAATAGTACCAGTAGTAACAGGATTTCAAGGTGTGACTAAGGAAGGATTTTTAACTACACTTGGAAGAGGGGGAAGCGATACATCTGCATCACTTCTTGGAGTAGCTTTAAATGCTTCTATGATAGAAATATATACAGATGTTGATGGAATAATGACTGCTGACCCAAGAATAGTAAAAGATGCAGATTTAATAGATGTAATAAGTTACAATGAAGTATTCCAGCTTGCAGATCAGGGAGCAAAGGTAATACATCCTAGGGCTGTAGAAATAGCTATGGAAGGAAATGTACCATTGCTTATTAAGAATACAATGAATGATTGCAAGGGAACTCTTATTAATAATTTTGGAGATAGAAGTCATAGAAGAATAATGTCTGGAATAACAAGTCAGGGAGATAGAATTCAAGTATCTATTAGCAAGGCTGATAATAAAGGAAATGAAAAATATAATGATATATTAGAACTTCTTGCAGCTAATAATGTAAGTCTTGATTTAATTAATATATTCCCAGATAATCAGGTATTTACAATCAACAAAAGTGATAAAGATTTAGTTGAAACAATATTAAATAAAGATAAATTTAAATATAATCTCATTGAAGAATGTAGTAAAATCTCTGTTATAGGTTCTGGAATGAAGGGTATTCCAGGAGTTATGGCAAGAATAATTAAATCTTTGAGTGAAAATAATATAGAAGTTCTTCAGACAGCAGACTCACATATGACTATATGGTGTTTGGTTCATTCAAAAGATGCTATAAATTCAATAAATATACTTCATAAAGCTTTTTCTGTAGGAGAAAATTAATATAAATTTAATATATTAAATAAACAGCATATATGCATTGAGCAAATTTATGGCTTATGTATATATGTTGTTTATTTTATATTGTTTTGAATAAAATTACATATTAGGATATAATTTAATAATACATATCTACATAATAAGAAATGGGGAAAAGACAAATGAAATTAAAGATTAAAAAGGGAGCTATTAAAAACTTAGATGAACTAGAAAAAATATATGATGATCTTAATGATGCATTAAGTGAAGGTATAAATTATCCAGGATGGAAAAAGGGAGTATATCCAATAAGGGAAGATGCGCTCAAGGGAATAGAAAATGGAGATAGAAAGAAAATGGCTTTTTGACAGTGAAAAAGCTCCTGAAGATATTGAGATTATGGGAGAATATTTTTATAAGCAGGCATATTTAAATATTGATCCTGAAGTAAGAATAAGAAGCAGATTAAAAGCTGGTGATAAAGAAAGAACTTATGCATTATGTATTAAGAGCAAAGGAGATATTGAAAGAATTGAAGTTCAGAAGGAACTTACAGAAAAAGAATTTGAGGAATTAATGATAGTTGGAAAAATACGTGATGATGAATTTATAAGCAAACATTTTTATAGATATAAAATAGGAAAGTATGAATTGACTTTGGGAAGAACTGATGAGGGAAGAAGTACAGAATTCTGTTATGGCGAAATTGAATTTGAAAGCAAACAAGAGGTAGAAAGATTTAAAGCACCTAAATGGTTTGGAAAAGAAGTTACTGAAGATATGAATTTTAAAATGTGTAATTATTGGAAAAGCACAAGAAGAAATGATAAATAAATTGAATAACGTTAATAATCAGTATCAGGAGGACAGCATGAAAAAAGGGAGAAATATAAAGGGAAATATGATATTGATGCTTACAGCATTTATATGGGGAACGGCCTTTGTGGCTCAGAGTGTGGGGATGGAGTATGTAGGACCATTTACATTTATTACGAGCAGATATATTATTGGAGGAATATTTTTAGTACCATGCATAGTTTTACTTGATAAGTTTTATAAAGATAGCAGTAAGAATAGCGCAAAGAAGAATGATAAAAATTTATATATTGGTGGATTTTTCTGCGGAATAATACTTTTTATTGCAAGCAGCTTTCAACAAATAGGAATGAAATATACTACTGTAGGAAAATCAGGATTTATAACAGCATTATATATAATTATAGTTCCTGTTCTTGGGTTGCTTTTTAAGAAAAAGATACAGAATAAGGTATGGTTTAGTGTAATAATAGCACTTATAGGTTTTTACTTATTATGCATGAAAGAAAATTTTGAAATAGAAAAGGGAGATTTTCTTATTTTAATGTGTGCTATAAGTTTTTCTATACATATTTTGGTTATAGATAAATATTCACCTTTGGTAGATGCTGTGAGAATGTCCTGTATTCAATTTTTTATAGCAGGTATTTTGGGTATAATACCTATGATTATTTTTGAAAAACCAGATATAACAAATCTATTGAGAGCATATAGTCCGATTCTATATGCGGGGGTAATGTCATCAGGAGTGGCATATACACTTCAAATAATAGGTCAGAAGTATACAATCCCAGTTATGGCAACACTTATTATGAGTCTAGAATCTGTATTTGCAGCATTGTCAGGGTGGATTATATTAGGTGAAGTTTTATCTGTAAAAGAATTAACAGGATGCATTTTAGTATTTGTGGGAATAATAATAGCTCAGCTTACAGATAGAAAAGTAAGCTGATTATTTAATAAATAAGTAATATATTAATTTGTAAGGTTTTAATATTTTTCTGAAAAATAATAAGTGATTGAATAAAAAATTATTCTTCTGTATAAACTAGAAAAGTACAGGAGGATAATTTTATGGATGATAATGAAAAAAATAAAAATATAATTAACGAGAGTAATGAAGATAATAAAGATGAAAATAATAAAACTTCTGAAGCTCAAGATAAAATGAAAAACATAAAAGAGTTTGGAAATACTTCATCAGTAAATTCAGATAGAGATATAGTTGTGTTATCAATAATTGGTCAAATTGAAGGTCATTCGGTACTTCCGCCACAAACTAAAGCTACTAAATATGAGCATATAATACCTCAGCTCATAGATATTGAACAGAATGATAAGATAAAGGGTGTTCTTATAGTTCTTAATACTGTTGGTGGAGATGTAGAAGCAGGTCTTGCAATAGCAGAAATGATACGAAGTATGTCTAAACCTACAGTGTCTATTGTAATAGGAGGAGGGCATTCAATAGGAGTTCCACTTGCAACATCTTCTGATTATTCATTTATAACACCAAGTGCAACAATGATAGTACATCCTGTTAGAATGAATGGATTTGTAATAGGAGTTGCACAGACATTTGAATATTTTAAAAAGATGCAAGAAAGAATTAATGATTTTATTGTAAGAACTTCTAATATAAAAAAATCAACACTTGAAGAATTTATGCTTAAAACAAATGATCTTCTAAATGATGTTGGTACTCTTCTTATAGGAAAACAGGCAGTAGAATGTGGTCTTATAGATGAAATTGGAGGTATAAGTGAAGCTTTAAATAAATTAAACGAAATGATAAAAAATAAATGATTGTACGTTATTTATTCGGTTATAGAAAAAAATCTATAGCCGATTTTTATTTTTAGTGGTATCTTATTAAAGGAGAATATATGTAGGTGTAGAAATATTTAAAGAAAGAGGTGATTTATGTTGGCTAGAACCAAAAGCAAAAGCAATAAAAGTCCAGCAAGAAAAAAGCATCAGGATAATGCTTTCAATGCAGATATTATCGGAATCATTTATATAGCAACAGGACTCATTATGGGAATAGCAATTTATACTGAACTTGCAGGGGTACTATCATCTTTGGCACAAAAAATAGCATGTGCAGCTATAGGTGTTGGTGAATATGCATTACCTATTTATCTTATATATTTTGGATTTCAATATATAAAAACTAGAGGGAACATTGAGTTTAATAAGAATTTTTTTGGCATAACTCTGCTTATATTAGTTATAATGCTGGTTTGTGGGACATTAAATATGCAAAGTTCTAATAAACCCGATGATTTTATATATAATTTCAAGGCAATTATATACAATAAGAGTGAATTTGTTCATGGTGGAATATTATCATATCTAATATGTTATCCTTTATGCAGGCTTATTGGTTTTTTAGGAACATATATAGTTTTATTTGCTTTTTCAGTAATATCTATTATTTTCATCTTTGACATTACATTATATGATTTAGGCGTAAAAGCATATAATATAACTGAAAAAATGAAAAATAACAGAAAACAAAGGATTGTTGAAAAAGAAAGAAAAGGGATTACGATTAAAAAGAAA
>DPOH01000184.1 GCA_003539755.1 Clostridium sp. | reverse complement strand
AGAGTATATGGGAGTAAATGACATAATTAAAGTTGGCAACAATATAAAAAGGATACGTAAAGACAAAAAAATATCTCAAAAAGATATGGCTAAAATGCTCAATATTCCAAGTTCAACATATTCTAATTATGAAAATAATAATAGAGAGCCAAGTGCTAAACTACTAAAAAAAATTGCTGATATTCTTGATGTTAATATAAGTGATCTTCTATCTATAAATATCAAAGAAAGAAATTCCACTGCTTTTAATAAATACTTATCAGATGACAGCAGTACCATAGAAATTATAGAAAAATTAATAAAACTCTGTGAATTTAATATAAAATTCAATGAATTTTCCAACAATAATTATGGTATTGAAGAATCCATAAAACTTGCTATAGAAAATAATGCAATTCCATTAACCTATATAAGCAATGAACATGGAACTTTAAATCTTACAAATGCTGAATTTATGCAATTGACCGATAAAGTAATAAATTATGTTAAATTAGAATTAAATAGCCTTATTGCTCAAAATTCATAATAAATACTTTATATATGTTAACATCGAGGTGATATCTTTATGACTTTTAGCTTATCTTATTAAAAAGCGTCATGTATAATTGTGGCGCTTTTTTGTCTATTAAAATTATCCCAATTATAAAATTAAAGAATAAAATAATAAAAAAATGTAACCCCAAATAGTGTTTATACATAATATATACTAAAGTTTAGATATCTTAACTTTAATTTAAGCAAAAGAAAAAATAGAGAGGTGTTTTGTATGAATTATAATCAATCATGCAGAGGTCACAGATACTACCAATCAAGATATAACAATAGTAATGATAGTAATTCAAATCAATCTTATAGTAGTTTAAGCCAATCAAATAGCAGCTCTAGAAGTAACTCTTATAACAGCTCAATTAGTTACAGCAATTCATCTAGCAGATCTAACGTCAATAGTTCTTCTAGAAGTAATTCTTATAGCAGTAATAACTCAATATCTAGAAGCAATTCTTATAGTAGCAGAAACTCAAATTCTAGAAGTAGTTCTTACAGCAGAAGTAATTCTCATTCTAATAGTAGAAGCAACTCTAGAAATGAATCTTATGGCAATAACAGATCATCTTCTAGAAGTCAATCATATAGCAGGCCATACAGTGAATCTGATTATGATGACAAATATGATAATAGATCATCATATTCATATTCTAGATAATTAATAAAGGTAATTTATTAGAGATTGAAGTATGGATAAATATTACAAGCAAAATGAAATAGTTAACGGTTACTCTATTATTAAAATAATAGGAGAAGGACGGTATGGTATTGCGTATCTAGCTATAAATGATAAAAAACAAAAATGTGTTATTAAACAACTAAAGAAAAATATGCTGAAAGAAACAAGAAAAAAGTTATTTTACGAAGCAGAAATCTTGCAAAGTCTTGACAACCCAAACTTCCCTAGGTTTTTAGGTAAATTTAAAGATAAATACCGTGAAGGCTATTTATTAGAATATATTGATGGTAAAGTATTTGAAGACTTGGTAGTAAGAGATAAATGTAAATTTAAAAGAAATGATATCTATAAAATTGCCAGCCAGCTTTTGAATTTAACTGAAATACTGCATAATAAAAATATCGTTCACCGAGATATTAGACTTCCTAATGTAATAGTTAAAAGAAATATGGATCTTGCTCTAATAGATTTTGGTCTGGCTAGATATATAGATAATAACAGATATGTACCTGAAACTGATTTCTGGTATATAGGAGATTTTTTAATCCACCTATATTATACAATGTATAATAGCACAAATGATGAAGACAAGCCTTGGTATGAAGAACTTGATTTATATACAGAAGAAAAAATCTTGTTAAAAAAACTTATGGGTATTGAAAAACCTTATAAGGAAATTTATGAAATACAAGAACAGATACAAATGATAAAAGATATTGTAATTTAGAAAGCAAAACCATGTAATCATAATCTTTTATTACTGTGTTACATGGTTTCTTTCTAACAAAAAATAGAGGAGGTATATGTTTTGCAAGCAAATGCAATTGGTATATTTAAAATATATATAGATAGTTTCAAAGCTAATGCGTATACTGTACACCCTTTTAGAATGATTGGACTTATTGATGTTGATATCATTTTTAATGATTCTATAGAAAAAGTTACTCTTCCATACTTCAGATCATCTGGCACTAATAGTGGAAAAATAAAAGGACTCTGGTATCCTATTGTAGGCATCAAGCTCAAAGATGGAAAATTTAAAGAATTCACTCCTTATATTAATTATGTATTATCACATACAACACGACACAGGAGAGCAAGTAATGGCTGGTTAGCAAAATCTTTATTTTTTAATACCAATCCACTAAATTCAGAAAAAATAAGAGGTTTTTCTAATGGACGACATTATGAAAGTTTATATTGGGTTGGACAAACTTTAAGAAGTTTATATGAAAATGATAAATTTGAAACTATAGATTCATTAACTCCTGAAAATTTAAATAATTTTGTAACATCAAAAGATATATATGAAAATAATAAACATACTCAAAGAGAAAATTTCGAAAAATTTATTGAGGATATATTTAATGATGTTTAATATAAAAAAGAAAATGACCTAACTATAAAGTTAAATCATTTTCTTTATTCTTTGGTACTCCCAGCGGGAATCGAACCCACATCTATCCCTTAGGAGGGGATTGTTCTATCCATTAAACTATAGAAGCAAGTTAATTATTTTTCCTTACATTAATAAATTTTAGTATACTTATTTGATATTGTCAAATTTATCAATTCCTTTTATAATGTAATTTTCTTTATATTTTTAATATATATCTCTACATATTTATTAAAAAGTCCACCCTGATTTTTCTTCTCAGAGTGGACTTAAAATTAATTTGTTTTCACTTTAAACTTTCTATTTATTCTAACTCTAAATATATCTACAAATTTTGTTATTACCGGTCCTGATAATATTATAACTGCTAATGCTTCTAACCAATGTCTAAAACTTAATTTAGTAAAGCTAAATATATATCTTCCTATTGGTGTAATAAATGCAAGAACAATTATTCCGAACATAGATAAACACAATATTGTTTTAAATGTAGTCAGAGGTTTTGCTACTCTAAATAAAATTACCACATTTATTCCTGCAAATAATAATACTGATAATGTTCTACTATAATCCATTCCATTTCCTAAACCTAATGATATAAGAAACGTAACAGTCGTAAATGCTGCAAGTATTATTCCATTCGGTATACTAACCGTTAATACTCTAGGTAAAAATCCTTTTTTCACTCCACCTGTACTTGGCAGCATAGCTAAAAAGAATCCTGGTATTCCTATAGCACAGCTTCCAACTAACGATAACTGAATTGGTAATATTGGATAAGGTAATAAAAGTACTGAACATGCAAACGCTAATATTATTGAATATACTGTCTTAGATAAAAATAGTTCTGAAACTCTCTCTAAATTATTTATTTGTCTTCTTCCCTCTTCAACTACCTTTGGAAGTGAAGTAAAATCAGAATTCATTAATACTAGCTGTGCAACTGCTTTAGTTGCATCTGAACCATTTGCCATTGCAATTCCACAATCTGAAGCCTTAAGTGCAAGTACATCATTAACTCCATCTCCTGTCATAGCAACTGTATGACCTAATTCCTGAAGTGTCGTAACAATTCTCTTTTTCTGATGTGGAGTTACTCTTCCAAAGACAGTAGTATTTTTTACTATTTCCTTGAATTTTTCATTATCTTCAGGTAAATTTCTTGCATCAACATATTCCTTCCATCCCTGAACTCCAGACCTTCTTGCAACTTCTGAAACTGTTACAGGGCTATCTCCTGAAATAATCTTTACCTCTACATTTTGTTTATTAAAATATTCTAAAACCTTTGGCGCAGCTTCTCTTATTATATCTTCTATTAATATTAAAGCTACACTTTCTATCTTTCCACTTATTTCTTCTCCAGAAAACTCTCCATCTACTTTTGCTAATAATAATACTCTTCTACCCTTTTGAGCTTCTTCTTCTACAGAACTTCGAATTAAATTATATTGTTTATCTAATATAACTTCAGGTGCTCCAAGTACCCAAGTTCCTAAATCCTCAAATGTTGCTCCTGACCATTTTCTTTTTGATGAAAATGGTATTTTATTTATACATTTAATATTTTGATCATAGGAATCATATTTATCTAAAATAGCTTTTTGTGTAGGGTTATTACTTGGTAGATTATGTGCTAATAAAGATAAAACCATATCAATTTCTTCATCAGATTTAACACCAAAATTTTTAATTTCAGAGAATTTTAAATCTCCTTGGGTTAAAGTTCCCGTTTTATCTAAACATAAAACATCAACTCTCGCTAATACTTCAGTCGCACACAATTCTTGAACCAAAGTATCAAACTTAGATAGTTTTACAATTGAAACAATAAATGTAGCACTAGTTAGAAGTACAAGTCCCTCTGGTACCATTCCAATTATTCCTGACACAGTTCCTATTGCTGCAGACCTCCATGTAGCACCTGGAACCTTTAACTGAGTTAATGTAAGTAATCCTGTAAGAGGTATTACTATCCAGATAAGTACTTTAAAAATTTTATTAATAGCTGTCTGTAATTCTGAATTTGTTATCTTAAATTGTTTTGCTTCTTCTGCAAGGCTTGACGAATATGTCTCTTTTCCTACTTTTTTTACAACAGCATATCCCTCTCCTGCCACAACAAAACTTCCTGAATATAACTCACTATTCTTATGTTTTGCAACAGCATCTGCTTCTCCAGTTAACATTGATTCATCAACTTCTAAGCCATCGGAATACATAACTTCTGAATCAGCCAATATTTGAAGTCCTGTTTCAAGATACAAAACATCATCGAGTACTATTTCTTCAATTGGTATTTTTTTAATTTTACCATCTCGTACTACTTTTGTATGTGCCATACTTATTACTGATAACTGTTCTAAAGTTTTCTTAGCCTTAAGCTCCTGACCTATTCCAATGAGAGCATTTACTACTATTACTCCTACAAATATTGCATTTTTAGGAGACCCAGCTAATATTATAATTGTTGCCAATATAATATTTATTGCATTGAAACTTGTAAATAAATTAGCTCTACATATCTGCCAGAATGTTCTTGATGGTGCTTTAGGAATATAATTGACTTTACCTTGTTTAATTCTTTCCTGTACTTGCTCAGACGATAATCCTAATATTTCTGAGCTTTTATCCTTACAGTCTAATTCTGATTTAATTAATCCTTGATCTCTTGCTAAATTATTTAAATCCATTCAACTTCTCCTATTCTTTTATTTTTCACATATAAAGAATATCTACTATTATCTATAATATTGCATAGTATAATTATCTATTATGTTACACTTTTTATTATATATTTATTATTACCTAATTGCATAGAATAAAATCCCATTTTTCAAAGTATTTATACTA
>DPOH01000194.1:1130-3404 GCA_003539755.1 Clostridium sp. | reverse complement strand
GTTCAACAAAAATCTTTTGTTCACTAATATTCTCTAGTTCCCTCTTTACTTTTTCTTTATAGTCAGTATTAGTTACTACATAAATATTTTCCTTTTCTATTATTGGTAATATTCTCTCAACTGTATTTACTAAAAAACTTTTATCGTTAATCAATTTCAAAAATTGTTTTGGCTCTGCGACTCTTGATAGAGGATATAGTCTGCTACCTTTTCCCCCAGCTAAAATAAGCCCGTATATCACATCTTTTCAACTCCATGTAATGCTTTGTTATTTCATTATATGTATAAAATTTATTTTATGTGATAATAGTGCTTATGATTCAAAATATAAAAACTCATTATTTTTTCCTCTTAGATATAATCATTTTTTCTTTGACTAATATTAATAATTTGTGACAGTATATCTCCTCCTCTCTATCATTTTATATTTTTACTATCATATTAATTTATTAAAAAGAATTCGATGCTGAAACTTTTCCACTTCACTTCGATATTGGCTATGAACTTGAAAATAAAAATGATCCACTATATCATGCTATGGATCAAAAAAACTATACATACAGTAGTTCCTAAAGAAGTTTTTGGTGTAAAAATAGAAGGAAATTTAGTTCCTGTAATTGATGAAGGACAAGTGGTAGGTTGTATAGCATGCGTTTTCTCTTTAGAAGAAATGGAAACATTAAAAAGTACTAATGAATTAATGAACCAAACAATAAAAGAATCTGATGACTCAATTACTAATATTTTAAACGAATCTAACAATACAGTTAACGAATTAAAAGATATATATAATTATGTAGAAAATTTAGAGCGAACTATACAGGATGTATATAATGTAGTAGAATCCATAAAAAGTAATACAAGTAGAACAAAATAACAAAATAATCAATAAATTTAGTATTCTTCGAAAATGAATAAAAATACTTTCATTGCTAAAACGTTGTATATAGTAATTCAAATAAAAAAAGCATTGTCTGAAAAACTAACTCTTTTCCAGACAATACTTTATTTAATGTATAATAAAACTATTTATTTAATTGAACTACATTACCATTTTTTCCACAGCACTTTTTATATTTCTTACCACTTCCACATGGGCATGGATCATTTCTTCCAACTAACTTTTCACTCTTTACAGTAATATCTATTGCTTTTTTATCATTAAATGATTCACCTTTGAATCTCCATAATCTAATCTTATTTACAAACTTATTCATCATATTAGCAGCAATAAATCTAGCTTCTGAATCTTCTATCTTTATAAGCTCAATCATCTTTTCAACAGCTTCCTTAGGTTCATTTTCTTGAACGTCTAATACTAGATCTTCCATCATTGCAGCTGTCATATCTTTATCTACACTGAACACAGAAGTAAATTCTTTATAAAATGATTTACCTGCTCTGCTTTCAAATACCCAGTTTTCTCCAAACATACTCATTAATTCACTTTTAGAAATATGTGCATATTCTTCAACATTTTCTTTTTCAATGTCCTTTAGAATTTCTTCATAATCTGCAATTTCGTTATGTATAAATAGTCCACTTTGTTCTCTAAATTCATTATAATAATATGATGCTTCTCTAAGTATATTTTCTATATTATTTGCATCTATATCACTATAATAATTTCTTAATAATTCTACAGCCTTTTTTATTTCTAATATACCGTAAGCATTATTCATACCTCTATAGGTATTTATTATTTCTGTATTTTCCTTAATTGTACGTCTATATTCAATAGAATTATTCTTATCTATTATCTTTTGAGCTATTTTAGGCATTAAAAAGTACGATTTTTCATCTTTTACAACTGGGAATAGCATGCCTTGTTGTATGAAATAAGCGTTTCTTTCTGCTTCTTCTTCATCAACATCAGAAAAAGCTTTTACACCCTTAGCATTTAAATAATATTTTAATATTGAATATCTTTCTTCATCTAATAATTCAACTCTTTTTTCAATAAGTCCTTTATATTCATCTTCTAGTTTTTCTATTAATTTATCTTTATTTAAACCTGAAATTTTACTTACTCCAAGATTTCTTGCTATATTATATATTTCATCTTTAGATAAGCATTCAATAAGTTCTCTTAAATCAAAAGAATATACTCTCTTACTTATTTTTTTTTCAAGCTTTATTGCTTCTTTTTCAAATTCATCTTCAATATTTTTGCAGTCTTCACACAACCACATCATAGTATCAGAATTGTAATATAGAGCTTCTTTATCGCACTTACTGCATATATTAATTTCTTTATCTTTAGTTACTTTATCC
>DPOH01000194.1:558-1069 GCA_003539755.1 Clostridium sp. | reverse complement strand
CTTCAATAACATTTTCTGTTGTTTTATTTTCTTTCAAATGATTTATCTCCTTTTCCGTTTTAATTCATTATTCCCATAATCCAGATAAATTCAATTTTATATTTTGTTTAACATTAAGTCAATAAATAGTATAATTCTTATATTCTTCAGACAAAATATTAATTTAGTTATTTAATAAACTCTAGTATTTTATCTTTATTCTTAATAACAATATCATATCCGTCCCTATATATTTGTCTTAACTTTTCTTTATCCTTCTCAAACCTGCCTATATCCATCCTAACATTTGGTCTTATAATTAATGCTTTTCCACTCTTTTCAAGTTCATTACAGTAATCAAGCTGTTTATTGTATTCTGCATATCTATTCTTTAACACTTCTGCAAGCTTAGGATATTTCTTTCTATAAAACTTATATCCAAGTTCATTAGATTTAGACTGCTTCTTTCTATAATCTTCATTTCTTGTAAGAACAATTATATTCTTTTCATTTCCATCTTTAATTGATTTCT
>DPOH01000194.1:0-472 GCA_003539755.1 Clostridium sp. | reverse complement strand
TATAGGAATAGAATCTTTAAGTCCCCCATCTGCATATAGTTGCCCCTTTATTTCACAGAAAGGAAATGCAAATGGTATTGCACAGCTAGCTCTTAAAATTGAATTTTTCTCATCTAATGCATCTTTATCAAAATATTCTACTTCTCCACTTTTAATATTAAAAGCACCTACTAACATTTTAGCTTCATTATTGTAAAAAGCATCATAATCAAATGCGCAAAGTTTGTTTGGAATTTCATCAAATGAAAAATCCAAATCCATTATAGATTTACATCTTAAAAGATTTCTATATCCTATATATCTCTTATTGTGAAGAAATCTCTCCATTATCTCTAAATTTCTTCCTCTTTGTTTAGAAATATATGAATATCCATTAGTCGCTCCTGCAGAAACTCCGATAACATATTTAAAATCAGCTCCAATATCTAATAATCCATCAAGAACACCAGCAGTAAATAACCCTCTAAATGCC
>DPOH01000048.1 GCA_003539755.1 Clostridium sp. | reverse complement strand
TTCTACTGTAGAATATAAAAATGTTAAAATGAGCAAAAGCTTGTCGAAAGCTTGTTTCTGAAAGTTTATATATTCAAAGTTGCAATTTGTTAATTGTTTTTTTGGTTTAAATTGTTGAAATATATACATACAAAGTGTATAATAAGACAAGTACAAAGTAATTAATACTATATAAAGTATTAATATATATTATTTTCTTTTTTTTACATTTTAGGCATTAAAGGTGGTGATATTTTGGCATTACAAGCAATCGAAGAAATTAAACAAACTGAAGCTAAAGCAGATGAAATTGTGAGAAATGCTACAAGTGAAGCAAAGAACATGGTTCAAAAAGCTAAAGGTGAAGCACAAAAGCAATATGATGATGTGATAGCAAAAGCAAAAGAAAAAGCTAATGACCTTATTAGCAAAGCGGTCGATATGGGTAACAAAGAAGCAGAACCAATATTGGCAAAAGGCAGACAGGAGGCTGAAGGTATATTAAATATATCTGAAGACAAAAAAATTAATGCTGTTAAATTAGTGGTTGAGAGGATAGTGAAAATTCATGGCAATAGTTAAAATGAATAAGTTCACTTTGTTAGCCTTTGAATCAGAAAAAGAAGCATTACTTGAAAAATTACAAGGTTTTTCTAATGCTGAATTCATTGATCTTCAAGATGAAAATCTTTTAGAAAACAATGATACTCTTAAGGATTTAACTAAAGATGTAGTTGATTCTGATATAACAAAGTGGGAAGAGCAATTATCAAAGGTTAAATTTGCCCTACAATTTTTAAATAACTATGTGCCTAAGCAATCATCATTTAAGGCTTTGCGTCAAGGAAAACTTTCTCTAAGCTTGGAGGAATTATCAAAGAGAGTTCAAGAAAGCAACTGGGAAGAAATTTATGACAAAGTTAAAGCTAAAGAAGAAGAAATTGCTAAGTTAGAAAATGAAAAGACAAAGTTACAAGGAATAGTAGAAAGTTTACGTCCTTATGAAAACTTTGATGCGACTTTAGGTTCATTACATGATCTTAAGGAAACTTCATATTTCTTAGGAAGCGTTTCAAATCAATATGAAGAAGCTTTAAGTGACTTAAATGATTGTTACGTTGAAGTAATATCTAAAGATAATCATGATGTTTATATGTTTGCATTATGTAATAAAGATAATACTGAAAGCGTAAGCGAGGTACTTAGAGGATTTGGATTTACACCTTTTAAAACTGAGGAAATGGATACTCCTCTAAAGCTAATTCATGATTATAATGACAGAATAATTAATATTGATTCTGATAAGTTCATTATTAAAGAAGAATTAGCAGGGTTCGAAGAAGAACAAAAAAAATTACAATTAGCTTATGAGTACTTTACTAATTTAGTTGCAAGAAAGAATATTTCTACTAAATTCTTAAAGACTGAAAAGGTATCCTTAATCCAAGGATGGGTACCAACTAAACAAAATGAAAAATTAACTAAAATTGCTGATGAAGTTTTAGGTAATGACTATTACTTAAACTTTGAAGATGTAAAAGAAGAAGAAATTGATGATGTACCAATAGCATTGGAAAATAATGATTTAAATTCAGCATTTGAAGATGTTACAACAATGTATGCATTACCAAAATACAATGAGATTGACCCAACACCAATCGTTACACCATTCTATTTGATTTTCTTTGGAATGATGGTAGCAGATATGGGATATGGACTTCTTATGTTAATTGGAACAATACTTGCACTTAAGTTGTTTAAGTTTGATGATGGTACTAAGAAGATGGTTAAATTTTTCCATTACTTAAGTTATCCAACAATAGCTTTTGGAGCAATATATGGTGCATTCTTTGGTAATTTATTCCCTAATTTACCAAGATTATTAGATTCTAATACTGATGTTATGACTATATTAGGATTATCAGTAGCATTTGGTGCAATACAAATCGTATTTGCATTACTTGTTAAAGCGTATGTGTTAATTAAGCTTGGAAAACCAATGGATGCGTTAATGGATTCAGGTTCATGGCTTTTAACATTATGTTCACTAGGAGTACTTGCAGCAGGTATCTTATTAAATATACCAGCAGCTGCGACAGTTGGTAAAGTAGGTTCTATTATAGGTGCTATAGCAATTGTAGCTACTCAAGGAAGAAGTGCAGGAAGCATTGGTGCTAAAGCTGGTGCAGGTTTATATGAATTATATGGTATTACAAGTTATGTAGGAGATTTAGTTTCTTATACAAGACTTATGGCTATAGGACTTTCAGGAGGATCTATTGCCGGAGCTGTTAACATGATTATGAATATGATTAGTGATAATGGTAATTCTTTAATAGGAACAATATTATTTGGACCATTAATATTTATAATTTTCCAAACAGTAAACTTATTGTTATCATTATTAAGCGGATATGTTCACACATTAAGATTAACTTATGTTGAATATTTCGGAAAATTCTATGAAGGTGGCGGAAGAGCATTCAAGCCATTTGAAACAAAAAATCAATATATAAATTTAACTAGAGAGTAGGAGGATATTAAAATGGAAATGAGTTGGATTAGTTATTTCGTAGAAAATTTTGGAGGAATGGTGTTTGGTGCACTAGGAGTTGCAATTGCAGTAGGTATGTCAGGTATTGGATCAGCTAAAGGTGTTGGTATCGTAGGTCAAAGCGCTGCTGGATTATTATCAGAACAACCAGAAAAATTCGGTAAAGCATTAGTTCTTGAATTATTACCAGGTACACAAGGTCTTTATGGATTCGTTATTGGATTATTAGCATTCTTTAAATTAAGTGGAACTACTTCATTATCACAAGGTTTATACTTATTATTTGCTTGTTTACCAATCGCTATCTGTGGTTTATGGTCAGGTATAGCTCAAGGTAAAGCTTCAGCTGCTGGTATTCAAATCTTAGCTAAAAACCCAGAACACACAACTAAAGGTATGGTATTAGCTGCCATGGTTGAAACTTATGCATTATTAGGATTCGTTGTATCATTCTTATTAGTAAATGCTGCAGGAACTATAGCATAATAAAAGTCTATAAGTAGTTTTAGTAGTATTAAGATGAGGATGTGAAGAGAATGTCTAATTTAAGTAATTTAACTTCTAAAATCTTAAAAGATGCAGAAGATAAAAAGGCAGTCATCTTAAGCGATGCTGAAGGAGAAAGAAATAAAATCCTTAGCAAAAAAGCTGGAGAAGCTAGTATAGAAGAAAAAGCTATATTAGAAAGAGCTGAAAGAGAAGCCGCATCTAGAAAAGAAAGAATCATTTCAGGAGCAGAATTACATGCGAGAAATGAAAAATTAGAAGCAAAACAAAAAGTAATTAAAGAAGTTTTCGAAACAAGTGTTAAGGAACTTTCAAACTGTTCTGCTGATGATTTAAAAGGATTCGTTAAAGAAGTAATTTTAAACACTAATATAGAAGGAACTCAAAACCTTATATTAAATGAAGCAGGAAAGAAAGCTATTGATGAAGCATTTGTTGCAGAAATCAATACAGCACTTGGAAACAAAGCTAATATAAAATTAAGTGATGAAACTGGTAAATTTGAGGGTGGATTCATATTAGAACAAAATGGCATAGAAATAAATAATACTTTTGAAGCTTTAGTTAGTTCATTAAAGGATGATTTAGGTCTAGAAGTAGCAAGAGTGTTGTTTAGTTAAGGAGGTTAACCAATGGATGGAATGCAATTTAGTCAAGTTATTCCTAGCATAAGGGTATACGAGACAAAACTCCTTGATAAAGCAAAAATCGATAGAATGATAGATTCTCATTCTGCGGATGAAGCATTAAAAGTTCTTCAAGAAACAGAGTATGCCAATGTTATGACAAATGTTAAAAGGGCAGAGGACTATGAAGTAATATTAAGTGAAGAATTAAAAAGATTATTCACTGTAATGTACGAAATAAGCCCAGTTAAATCTCTTGTAGATTTAATGAGCATTAAATATGACTATCAAAATATAAAAGTAATTTTAAAAGGAATGTTTTTAAACCAAGATTTATCATATCTTTTAATGAATGTAGGTACAATAAGTGCTAATGAATTAAAGAGCATGATAGAAAATGGTAATCTTTCAGACTTACCTCATACTATGAGAGAAGCTGTAGAAGAAGCAAAAGCTGATTTTGAAACTACTAAAGATCCTCAAATGATCGATGTTATATTAGATAGATATATGTTTAAAGCATTAGTAGAAATTAAAAAAGAAATCAATGATACTTTTGTTGATAAGTATGTAGATTCATTAGTTGACTCTACAAACTTAAAAACTCTTTTAAGAGTTAAGAAGCAACATAAAGGCAGAGAATTCTTTAATTCTGTTATAATTGAAGGCGGTTCAATAGATAAAGATAAGTTATTAGGTATGATAAACGATACTCCAGAAAATATCGTAACTAAGCTTGCATTCACAGATTATGCTGACTTCGTAAGAACTGGTATAGAAGAATATACTAAGAATGGTTCAGTAAGTTTATTTGAAAAACTTTCAGATAACTATGTAATGAGCATGATGAAGGATGCAAAGATAATACCATTTGGTGTTGAACCACTATTAGCTTATATTTACGCTAAAGAAACAGAAATCAAAATTATAAGAATAATAATGGTTGGCAAACTCAATAATATTTCTGCGGAAGTAGTAAGAGAAAGGCTGCGTGATATTTATGTTTAAGAAAATAGGTGTTGTAGGAGATAAGGATTCAGTTTTAGCATTCAAGGCTCTAGGAATTGATGTATTTCCAGTAATTGAAGCTGATGAAGCTAAGAAGACTATCGATACGTTAGCAAGAAACGATTATGCAGTCATATTCGTAACTGAGCATGTTGCTCAAAATATCGAAGAAACTATTGAAAGATATAATAAAGCAGTACTTCCAGCTATTATATTAATTCCAAGCAATCAAGGAACATTAAATATAGGTATGCAAAGAATCAGCGATAACGTTGAAAAAGCTGTCGGTATGAATATTTTATAGAAAGGTAGGTATGTAAGTTGAAAACCGGAAAAATAATTAAAGTTTCAGGACCATTAGTTGTTGCTGAGGGTATGGATGAAGCTAATATACAAGACGTTTGTAAGGTTGGAGAAAAAGGACTTATCGGTGAAATCATCGATATGAGAGGCGATAAGGCTTCAATCCAAGTTTACGAAGAAACATCAGGAATCGGACCTGGGGATCCAGTTGTTACTACTGGAGAACCATTAAGTGTTGAACTTGGACCAGGACTTATGGAAGCCATGTTCGATGGAATACAAAGACCACTAGATAAATTTATGGAGGTTGCTAATTCAGCATTCTTAATAAGAGGTGTTGCAGTTCCTTCATTAGATAGAGATAAGAAGTGGGAATTTAAACCAACTGCTAAAGTTGGAGATATGGTAGAACCAGGAGATGTTATTGGAACAGTTCAAGAAACTCCAGTTGTTTTACAAAAAATTATGATTCCAGTAGGAATTTCAGGTAAAATTAAAGAAATTAAAGGCGGAAACTTTACTGTTGTTGAAACAGTTGCAGTAGTTGAAACTAAAGATGGAGATAAAGAAGTTCAATTAATGCAAAAATGGCCAGTAAGAAAGGGTAGACCATACAAGAGAAAGATTAACCCTAAAGAACCAATGTTAACTGGTCAAAGAGTTATCGATACATTCTTCCCTGTAGCTAAGGGTGGAGCTGCTGCTATCCCAGGACCATTCGGAGCTGGTAAGACAGTTACTCAGCACCAAATTGCTAAATGGGGAGATGCTGAAATAGTTGTTTACGTTGGTTGTGGAGAACGTGGTAACGAAATGACAGACGTTGTTAATGAGTTCCCAGAACTAATCGACCCTAAGACTGGTGAATCTCTAATGAAGAGAACAGTTCTTATAGCTAATACTTCAAACATGCCAGTTGCTGCCAGAGAAGCTTCTATATACACAGGTATCACTATAGCTGAATACTTCAGAGATATGGGATACTCAGTATCAATCATGGCTGACTCTACTTCAAGATGGGCAGAAGCATTAAGAGAAATGTCTGGTAGACTTGAAGAAATGCCAGGTGATGAAGGTTATCCAGCATACCTTGGATCAAGACTTGCTGACTACTATGAAAGAGCTGGTAAAGTTGAATGTTTAGGTAATGACGGAAGACAAGGTTCAATCACTGCAATCGGTGCGGTATCACCTCCAGGAGGAGATATTTCTGAACCAGTATCACAAGGTACACTAAGAATAGTTAAAGTATTCTGGGGTCTTGATGCACAACTTGCATATCAAAGACACTTCCCAACTATCAACTGGTTAACTTCATATTCACTATATCAAGATACAATTGATAACTGGATGGATGAAAATGTTGCACCAAACTGGGGAGCATTAAGATTAGAAGCTATGACTATACTTCAAGATGAAGCACAATTACAAGAAATCGTAAGACTTGTTGGTATTGATGCATTATCTGAAAAAGATAGATTAAAATTAGATGTTGCTAAGTCAATCAGAGAAGACTATTTACAACAAAATGGTTTCCACGAAGTTGATACTTATACATCATTAAATAAACAATACAAGATGTTAAGTCTTATCTTAGGATACAGACACGAAGCAGAAAGAGCATTAGAAGCTGGAGTTTACTTAAGCGATATAATGGCTATGGAAGATTTAAAGGATAGAATTGCTAGAAGTAAGTACATACACGAAGAAGATCTTGATAAGATAGATCAAATCGCTGTAGATTTACATGCTGCAATTGATGACCTAATAAGTAAGGGAGGGGTTGCAAATGCTTAAAGAGTATAGAACAGTTACAGAAGTTGTTGGCCCTTTAATGGTTGTTGATGGTGTTGAAGGTGTTAAATACGACGAATTAGTTGATATTGAACTTCACACTGGTGAAAAAAGAAGAGGTAAGGTTCTTGAAATCAATGGATCAAAAGCTATGGTTCAGATCTTCGAAGGATCTACTGGTATAAATTTAAAAGGTACTAAGGCTAAATTCTTAGGAAGACCACTTGAACTAGGCGTATCAGAAGATATGGTTGGTAGAGTATTTGATGGAATGGGTAGACCAAACGATAATGGTCCAGAAATCATTCCAGAAAAAAGAGTTGATATAAATGGTGAAGCTATCAACCCAATGGCCAGAGATTTCCCATCAGAATTTATTCAAACAGGGGTTTCTGCTATTGATGGACTTAACACTCTAGTTAGAGGACAAAAGTTACCTGTTTTCTCAGCATCAGGTTTACCTCACCAAGAGCTTGCTGCACAAATCGCAAGACAAGCAAAAGTTTTAAATTCAGATTCTAAGTTCGCAATCGTATTCGCAGCTATAGGTATCACATTCGAAGAAGCTGAATTCTTCGTTGACGAATTTAAAAAGACAGGTGCGATCGATAGATCAGTTCTATTCATGAACTTAGCATCTGACCCAGCTATCGAAAGAATAGCTACTCCAAGAATGGCACTTACTTGTGCTGAATACTTAGCATACGAAAAAGGAATGCAAGTACTTGTTATAATGACAGATATCACTAACTATGCTGAAGCATTAAGAGAAATATCTGCAGCTAGAAAAGAAGTTCCAGGAAGAAGAGGATATCCAGGTTACTTATATACTGACCTTTCTACTTTATACGAAAGAGCAGGAAGAATCACAGGAAAAGAAGGTTCTATAACTCAAATTCCTATACTTACAATGCCTGAAGATGATAAGACTCACCCAATTCCAGACTTAACTGGATATATTACAGAAGGTCAAATTATCCTTTCAAGAGAATTATACAAGAAAGGTTTAATGCCACCTATCGATGTTTTACCATCACTTTCAAGACTTAAAGATAAGGGTATAGGTAAAGGAAAGACTAGAGAAGACCATGCTGATACTATGAACCAATTATTTGCAGCATATTCACAAGGTAAACAAGCGAAAGAATTATCAGCTATCTTAGGTGAATCAGCATTATCTGAAACAGATAAGAAGTTAGCTAAATTTGCAGAAGCTTTCGAAAAAGAATATGTTTCTCAAGGATTCAATACAAACAGAAGTATTGAAGAAACACTTGATCTTGGATGGAAATTATTAAAGATGATTCCAAGAACAGAACTTAAGAGAATCAGAGATGAATATCTTGAAAAATATCTGCCAAGAGAGGAAGAATAGTCTATGGCTAAGTTAAACGTCAATCCTACGAGAATGGAACTCTCTAAGCTAAAGAAAAGACTTACAACATCTACTAGAAGTCATAAGCTTTTAAAGGATAAGCAAGATGAATTAATGAGACAATTCATTAACCTTGTTAAGTATAATAATAAGCTAAGAAAAGAGGTTGAAGAAAACCTTCAAAGTTCTCTTAAGGATTTCGTTATGGCTAGAGCTGTAATGAGTTCTGAATTCTTAGAAGAAGCTATCATTTATCCTAAAGAAAAGATTTCTGTTGAAGTTGGAGAAAAGAATGTAATGAGTGTATCTGTTCCTGTAATGAACTTCAAGAGACAACTTGAAGGAGATGAAGGAAGCATATATCCATATGGATTTGCAAATACCTCTTCAGAACTTGACGATACACTTTCAAAACTTTATGGAATTCTTCCACAATTGCTAGAACTTGCAGAAGTTGAAAAGTCATGTCAATTAATGGCTGACGAAATTGAAAGTACTAGAAGAAGAGTTAATGCTCTTGAATATATGACAATACCTCAACTTCAAGAGACTATAAAGTACATTAGAATGAGACTTGATGAAAATGAAAGATCTGCCACAACTAGATTAATGAAGGTTAAGAGCATGATCGAGCAGAGAGGCTAATATAATATTTATCCAAAGAAGGATATTGCATATGCAGTATCCTTCTTTTTTGATATTTAAATTTATCACCAATGATACTCATGCAAGAGTACTTAGTGATGATGGTGGATTTGGATTTGCTAAAATAGCTTCTTTGGTTAAGAAAGAAAAAGCTGAAAATCCAAATACTTTATTAATTGATGCAGGAGATACATTTCATGGTAAGCCAATAATAAATATAAGCAAAGGTGAAAATGCAGTTAAAATATTAAATGCAACTGGATATGATTATATTACACCAGGAAATCATGATTTTAACCTAATATAATAGCTCAATATGGAGGTCTAGAAGAAGCTTTTGCACAATATTTAAATACTAATGGGACTAAAAATTGTGAAGTTACTGGAAGAATAAAAGTAAGAGAAAGTGCTGTGAAAGCTCCTAAAAAAGCAAATCCTGATATGATTTATCCAAGTCAAGTAATAAAATACCTGCTTAGATAAATATATTATCTATTTAAGAATTTTGTAATTGATATAAGATAATATTAATAGTATAATCAAAAGAGTGGTAAAATAGAAATTATATTATAAAATTATTAATTTGATGATTTTAACTAAGGAGTAGATAAGATGAAATATGTTTTAGCAATGGTAGTCTCACTACTTGTGTGTTTTGCTGCCATGCCATTCCTTATGAAACTATCTCATAAGTTAGAATTTACTGATAAACCTAGTAAAAGAAAGCAGCATAATAGTCCAAAACCATTATGTGGAGGAATTGCGTTATATATAGGTTTTTTTATTTCTTATTTTATATTTGTAAGAGATGATTTGAAGCAACAGTTGGTTATATTCGTTACTTCGACACTAATTTTAATTATTGGACTTGTAGATGATTATTATAAGACTCAAGGGAAAGAGTTTCCTATATTTCCAAGACTTGCAGTTCAGTTGTTTTCAGCAGTATTAATATTTAATTCAGGAGTTGCTTTTGTAGGATTTACAAATCCATTTACTTCACAGTATATAGAATTAAGCAAAACAATTCAATTTATACTTACTATAACATGGATATTTGGAGTTACTACAGTAATTAATTGGTCTGATGGAAAAGATGGCTTAGCAGGTGGGCTATCCCTTATTTCTGCAGGAACCTTTTTTGTTGCAGCTTTAATACTTGATCAGCAAGATCCATCAGCTTTAGTATCAATAATATTGGCTGGAGCAATAATAGGATTTTTATACTATAATAAGTATCCTGCCAAAGTATTCATGGGAGATTCAGGAGCTAATTTCTTGGGATTTATTTTGAGTATTACAGCATTAGATGGTGCATTTAAACAGGCTACAGTAATGAGTTTGTTCATACCTATATTAGCATTAGCAGTACCAATTTTTGATAACCTATTTGTAATATTTAAGAGATTTACAGAAGGAAAACCTGTATATCAGGCAGATAGGAGTCAGATTCATTATAGACTTGAAGAAAAGGGATTTTCTACAACTCAAGTAGTAAATTATATAATGCTTATAAGTTTAGGATTCAGCATATTATCAATAGCATTACTTTTGATAAAAAGGTAAGTTAAATACTATGTTTCTTACACTCAATAATAAAATGAGGTACATAAGTAAATTAATTTACATAAAAAATTGTACGCTTGCTATTTGGAATAAGCGTAATGTCAGTATTAAGGAAAATATTCTTGAGATTTGATACATAAAATAATTATTATTAAACTTTATATTAATTATTAAATTCTTTACAAAAAATGCGAAATGATATATAATATCAAATAATATAAAACTTATCAAGAGTGGTGGAGGG
>DPOH01000040.1 GCA_003539755.1 Clostridium sp. | reverse complement strand
AACTGTGTACCTAAATAGCAAGAATATTCATAGCTGTTCTGGATGCTTCACATGCTGGACTAAAACTCCAGGACAATGTATTCATAACGATGATATGGCAGAATTATTAGACAAAGTATTAGATTCAGATATTATTTAAAGCTGCTGCTTTCTTTAAGGATTCTTTTATTAATGCACTTCCAATGCCTTTATTCTGTAATGATACATCAACGCTTATTGGACCAAATGCTAAGAATTTATTTTTATCGCAATTTCTAATTATTGCCTTTGTGTACATGATGTGTCCTACTATTTTCTCTTCACTTACAGCTACTAATTCAAGCTCTTTTATCTGTACATTATCCTTATGCATATTATGTATTACAAGATGTTCATCACAGCCTGGCTTGTATATATTCCAAAAATCTTACCTTGTTAAAAACTCAATATCATTATAATCTCTCTATTCTGTCATTCTTAATTTAAAATCCATTCTCTTTTCTCCTTTATATACCATATATATTTATAATCTAACCACTAAACCTGTTGTTTGTACATTTTTATTATAGTTCTTTAGTAAAATAATATCTTTTCCCTGTAACAGGATAATTCTCTAATGCAAATACTTCCTTATAGCCATATTTCTTATAAAATTCTGGTGCTTGAAAACTAAAAGTATCTAAAAAGCAGTACTTACATCCACGCAATTTTGCTGTTTCTTCCGCCTGCTTTAATATTCTACTTCCAATACCTTGGCCACGCAATTTATCACTTACCCATAGAAATTTTACACTTAACCAGTTCCCATGAGTATCTCCAATTAATCCTGCAATCTTATTTCCATTTTCATCATTTAAATATATACCAAGATCTTTAGGATTCTTATCCTCAATCCTATCTAGATTATACTCTAATAGCCCATTAAATATTGCCTCTTCATCTTCTTTTTTTATTTTATCAGTAATTTCAAAATCCATTTAATCAGCCCCCTTTATATTTTGAAAGTCCTTGTTAAGTATACCATTTTAATACAGTAGATACTATATAAATGTCTGTACCATATGATAGAAATATACTCATCAAATAGATATATCCTAATTAATATAACTTATTCAATTGGTTTACAAATTCTATACTCTTTGTAGTCATTTCAACCCATGCAGGACGAAAACCGCTTTTTATTGCATTCCTTACAGATTTTATATTAGACCACGCTGCACAGTAAAAAGGAACCTTACCCCTCTTCAATGTTTCAAGTGCTATATTGCTTGTTAAAGCTGTTGCTATTCCCTGTCTTCTATATTCAGGAGACACATCTATTCCTATCTGCCACATAGTATCACAGTCTGCTGAGCATCCAGCAAGTCCTATAAGCTTTTCATCATCATATGCTCCCATGACAAGGATATCAAGCTCCTTTCTTTCCTTACACAAAGCATTGCTCCACTTATCAATATAAAGCTTATCAACCTCTTCTTGCTCTAATATTCTTATTTCATAACCACATGAATAAGGCTTTAATAAATTAAGATCAGGAAGAAAATACTCTGCCATAAAGCATATTTTAAGTCCATAAGGCTCCAAAGAATCATTAAGCACATGAAGGTTTGGAGTTTCAAAGCAGTGTTCAGCCTTAAACCTATCAATATACTGTTTCACTAAATCTATAAGGTCTTCACGAACTGAAGCAACTATATTATTCCCGTAATAAACCAGATCACATTCAAATGGAAGCTTTAAATATTTTCTGGCTTTTTCATCATACTTAGAAACTACCATCTTATTTGTATTATCAAAAAAATCATCCTTATCACAATTTAAATCTATTGCAGACTGAGCTGCTGCAACCTCAAGCATCTCTCTGTTTGTCATATTAAGTAGCCCCCTTTACTAATATTAATTATGTTTTAGCTGAAATATGCTTGTTATATCACGTTCAAGCTTTTCAGATTTCATATTTATAATAAGCTCCTCAACTGCTGACAGAAATGCCACAGAGCATATAAGTCCAACACTGATATTCACATCAATCTTAATCATCATAAATGGAAACAAGAAAAATAATAATCCTGCTGCCTTGTTGCTGTAAATATGTAAAAAAGCCAATGCATGATATTTTATATATCCGATGATTAAGGAAAATATGCGTATCAATATAATAATGACAATCCACATGACCATCCATCTGCTCCAGCTTATCATAGGAATAATTACAGCCAGCACTACAAAGGTGAACACAACATCAGCTATGCTGTCTAAAAGTGCTCCTGTTTTTGAAGTGCAATTTAACGTCCTTGCTATATATCCATCCAGTACATCAGTCAAGCCACATAGTGTATAGATAACAAAGAATGTTATACTTAAATGCTTTGGCATAAATAAAAGTATTGAAAGAAAAATTCTAGATAAAGTAATCAAATTAGGTAAAATTCTAATATCTATCACCTCTAAAATTAAAATTTCTCTTTGATTATCCATAAATATCGTTGCCACTTTTGGCAACGCTCTTATAACTATAATTTTGTTTTTTACTATTCTGTTTCAAATAGGCTTGCTATATGTCTGATTTATAAGACATATCACTCATTTTATCCATAAAATGCTTATTATCATCTGTAATTCTCATAAATGAAACTCCGCCACTTCTTCCATGGATAATAACATAGTCTGTATCCTCTGGCTTCATTCCCAAGTGAACTAAATTAAATAAAGATAATATTCCACCATGTGATACAACTATGATATTTTCATCACTACTATTTACTATCATGTCATAAAATGATTTAATCCTTTCATATGCTTCCCTTCTTGATTCTGCATCATCAAAAGGCTTTACATCACAATTTTCCTCCACTCTTCTATTTTCCTTATACCATTTTGCACTTTTGCCACATGCTATACCTAAATTCTTTTCTCTAAGCCTTGTATCATAAATTGGCTTAACACCTAAATATGAACATACTATTGCCGCAGTCTGACTGGCTCTCTTAAGATCAGAAGAATAAACAATATAATTTTCCCCATTTAATTCTTCCTTTAATCTGATTCCGATATTTTTAGCCTCTTCTTTTCCCAGCTCTGTAAGCTCCCAATCAGTCCAAGAACCAACCATCCCATTAGTATGATGAATTGACTGTGTATGCTGAATCGTTATAATTCTTTTCATATTTTCCACCACCTCTGCTTTAATATATCTAGTTTAAGCTCTTTATTAATACCGTTGCCACAAAGGGCAACGAATTTATATACTCTACTTTATAACTTTTATAAATATATTTGTGGCTCCTTAACTACTTTATTTTTCATTTTAAAAACCTTAGATATAATAAACTCTGGCCTGTATATTATCTTTCTAGCTTTCTTTGGGCATCTTTTAACGCATGAAAAACATCTAAGGCACTTATCTTCATTAATTTCTAATGTATCTTTATCAATAGCACCAGCAGGACACCAATCAGCACATATATTACAGTTAACGCATATACTCCTATCCACATTAGGTCTTTTTGTAACCAGTCTTGCACTGTTTTTAGGAGCTGCTTTAGCCATGAACAGCAGTTTACCCTCTGGTATGTTTAATTCAATATTATTTAAACCCTGAATTTTCTGCATCTTAGTCATAATATCTTGTCCAAACTTTTCTGCCTTTTTTAAATCATCATTATATGGATAATTTTGAGCAAGAGGAGCTTTATCGCTGGAAAAAGAATGTTCTCCAACAAATGTAGCTGCCCCCACTACCTTAAATCCTGTATCTAAAGCTATATCATTAAGTTCATTCAAAACTACTCCCTCAGCTATATTTCCATAAACACCAACTATTACAGCAGGTTTATTTTCTCCATTCAGCTTTCTTAGAAATTCACCAGCTATTTTAGGTACTCTTTCCTCATATACAGGAACACCAATTATGACTATATCTCCATTAATTACTGGAATAGTGCTGTTTCTAGCGTCTGGTTTTGTTATATCTATAATTTCTTTAGTATCTAGCCCCATTCCATTAGCAATTCAATTAATGACCTTTTTAGTTGTATTTGTAGGTGAAAAATATATTTCAGTTACCGAATTAATTAACATAATCCTTCTCCTCTCAATATAAATATCTCAATTAATCTTTGTCCTATACCTTTTGATTAATTTTCATAATTTACATCCTTATAAATCATATCTACTGCTTCATCAATACTAACGTCTTTAGTTATTATCTTTTCCTTTATAAACCCAATATAGTCTTTTTCATTCCACCAGCTTTTCATTTCCTTTTCACCAAATTCATTAGCATTAGGTTTTGTCTTATGGCGCAGCAGAGTTTCCTCAAAAGGCAGGTCATAATAATATGCATAAATGTAAGGCTCGAATTCATCCCTTATCCTTTCAAACAAGCATTTATACCATTTAGCATTTAAAATTCCTTCTAATATGATGTAATCACAGTTATCCTTTCCATACTTAATAAGGTTAAAAAGCAAAGGAATAGCCTTAGTATCTGACCCATCATTTACCCAAAGCATATCCCTTCTTATAACATCCTGCTGTATTAATAAAGTTCCACGTCCAAATTTTCTCTGAAGTGCCTTGGCAATAGTTGATTTACCACTTCCCGAATTTCCCCTTATAATAATTATCTTAGGCATACTGCTCATATTATTATCTCCCTATTTTAAATATAAATTTATACTAATACATTTAAGTTCAAACATAATTCTAATGTATATTCACTCCATATTTTACTTATTATAACAATTATATCACGCAGTAACCTTGTTATTAAGCTTTTATTTATAAAGGAACACAAAAAAATCCCTAAGACCTATAGTCCTAGGGAATAACTTATAATGTATCAATATAATCTATAAACAATTATCATTTATAGTTCATTTATAAATTTAACAACACGCTTTGCATGTTCTACTGATTTTGCTTTCATTTCTTGAAGCTTATCTTCATCATTTCTATTATGATAAGAAACTCCTCCTGTATATACAAATCCTTCAAATTTCATTCCACATAGGTTGCATGTTGCTTTAATTGGTGGTAAAAACTCCTCTATTTCATATCCAACTGCTGCATCCTTATGATAAGCTGCTTCTGCTGCTCCAGTTGTAAATGATGCAATTACCTTCTTACCTTTTAACTTATCTCCTGTAGATCCATGAGAAAATCCATGCTTGAATGTATCTTCTATCCACTTGCTCATAAGTGATGGCATTGAATACCAGAAAACAGGAAATTGAAGAACGATTATATCAGCCTTTACAAGTTTCTCCTGTTCTGCTTCCACATTTATATTATAATCTGGATATAGTTTATCTAAGTAATCTATTTCAGCTTCTGGAAGTAGCTTAGCAAGTTCTTCTAATATTGTCTTGTTTGCTACTGAATCATTTAAATCTGTATGTCCTGATACTATAAGAATATTTTTCATTATACCATTCTCCTTTATCATTTGATATATAATATTAATTTTAATCCTATTTTTTTGTTATGTCTAATATTTATTTTATTTCAACAGCTATGCACTTTTCATATTTTAATATAACTGCTAAATCATATTGCTGACTTAGACTTAATTTAATGTTCCTTATACTATTTACTTCATCTTGTATGGGCAGTTCTCTAAATGGTCATCTATTACTCCTATCCCCTGAAGGAAAGAATATATAATAACAGGTCCAACAAAACTGAATCCACGTTTCTTCATATCCTTACTAACTAATTCTGAAAGTTCATTTTTAGCTAGTATTTCTTTAGGTGTTTTAGGATGATGAATTATTGTTTTTCCATCTGTAAAATGCCATACATAATCAGAAAAAGAATCAAACTCTCCAGATTCTATAATCTTTAAAATAGCCTTTGCATTTTTAATAGGTGCAGATATCTTTAGTTTGTTTTTGATTATTTCATTATTCCCCATTAACTCTTCAATTTTTTCATCACCATATTTTGCAACAGTTTCAATATCAAATTGATCATATGCTTCTCTTATAGCTTTCTCTTTTTTTATAATTGTAGACCATGACAATCCTGCTTGCTTACCTTCCAAACATAACATTGCAAACAATTCATTATCATCATGGCATGGCTTACACCATCTATTATCATGATAAGAAAGCATTAAAGGTTCCTTACCAAATATATCTCTACAACTTTTTTGTTCTACATTATCCATTTATATCTTCCTCCATAAGTGAGTCTCTAAAACTTGTTTTTAGCTAGGCGAACTTACACTGCTAAACGTAGTGAAACATGTGTTTCCTTTTATAGTTTCTATTATATCAATAAAGTCATATATGACACCACATCTGTAAAGTTGCCTAAGCAATGCACAACTATTCCTAATTTTAGAGAATCTTTCTTATATACACAATAGTATAGTGGTAACATGGCTGCAATTCTTGCAATAATAAGCCAAGGTTGACAAAAATGATAAATTGAAAATAATGTTACATTAAATAGAACACTATATCCTCCCATCCACTTCATTCGAGCTAGTAAAAATCCTCTAAAGTAAAGCTCCTCAGTAATTGGTGCTATAAGTGTAAGAATGAAGAAGCTTACTAAAATTGCTATGATAATATAATTTTTACTAAACAAACTCATATCTTGGACAAAATTATACCAACTTGGAATCCAACAAAAAATAGTTTCTAGTAAGTAATTTGAAAGTGGCTTTAAAGCAATTAAAAGTATCCCTCCTACTATAATCAATGAAAGAGAGTAAAGTATAAATGCACTAACCTTTAATTTACCTTTTAAACCTAGTATTTTAAATATATTTAAAGTTTCTTCTTCCTTCTTTGCAACATAAAATAGATATCCTAGTTCTATAGGAATTGTTGAAAAAATCACAGAAAGTCCTAATATAACCACCTTAGGATATCCTGCTAAAATTCCCATCTTCGAAAAAAATATATACACAATACTTAATATAATTCCCGGAAACAAATGAAGAAATATAAGTTTCCTTATGCTTCTAATTTCTTTATCTACTTTCATATGCCATTCCTCCTTAAATTTTTAATCACTATAACATGTTATTGGTCATCATCCTTATATATCCACAGTAATTTATAAATTCAATCAACTCTTTAGTACGAATGTTTAATAAAGTAAAACTCTTGCAGAAATTATCTCTCTTAACATCGTTGCCAAAAGCGGCAATACAAAATGACACAGCGTTATTTACATATTATACCATATAAGAATTAGTTCATATATGAAAAATCCCCCGATAATCTTAAATTTGATTACGGGGATTAATGCAAATACAAAACAATCTAATGCCTTAGTAATATAAACTCCTTAATTGGATCTGGAAGTTTAAGGAGTAGCTTAAAAGAAAATGGAACTGCAACTTTATATCTCGCTTTTAGTTTATCTTTAACAATAATATTACATATATGACTTGCTGCTTTTTTAGAATCTGTACGTTTTTGTATTTTTCTATAGTCAATATCTTTCTTATATATATCATAGTAAGGAGAATGTAAATTTTTCATTAGCTTATCAGATGTGTTTGAAAGTGTGCTAAAAAAATTTGTTTCCATAGGACCTGGTTCAATAACTGTAGATTGGATATTATACCTTTTCATTTCTAAACGCAAGGCATCACTTATTGCTTCTACTGCATGTTTAGATGCACAATATCCACCATTTAATGATTGTGTAAACTTGCCTGAAATCGAACCAATATTGATTATCTTTCCATACTTTACTTTTCTCATTTCAGGAAGTACTGCCTGAACCATATTTATAATACCAAAGACATTTGTATCAAAAATTTTTCTTACCTTGTCTATTTCAATTTCTTCTATTGCTCCTCTTGTAGAATAACCAGCATTATTTATCAATATATCTATTCTTCCGAACTTCTGTACTACATAATTAACTGCTGAATTTATTATCTCTTTATCTGTTACGTCCAATCTTAGTTTTAATGATGCTGGTACATTTTTTAATGAATCAATGTTTCTTGCAGTAGCAACAACAATATAGCCTTTATTACTCATAATTTCACAAATATCTCGTCCAATTCCTGTTGAGCATCCTGTAACCATTACCACTTGATTATTTCCCATAAATATAACCTCCCATTTTATCTAAAAAACTAATTAAAACACTAGTAAATATGATTGCGAATATATTATGTTTATTTACATTTAGATTATAGGAGCTTATATTTATAATTTCATTATCATTTGTTAATTTTTCCTTTATTACGTATTCTACTAAGTGATACTGGTGTTATTCCTAAATAAGATGCAAGATGATGCTGTTTAATTCTCTGCTCTAAATTAGGATACATTGCTTTGAATCGTTTATATCTTTCCAAACTGTTCAATAATTTAAAACTGCATGCATGCTCTTCTTTCATAACAATAGCTTCATCAAGAAGTTTTTTATACAAATAAAGTAAATTGTAATTACCTTTTATAATCTTCTCAAAATCTGATACTTTTGCAACTAAAATATAACTATCTTCTAATGCTTGAATATAATATGCAGATTCCTTATTTGTAAGATATGCAAAATAAGAAAATAATATCGATTCCTTATTAGAAAAATATTTAGAAATAGCATAACCTTTTGCATCATCAGTATATGAACAATTATCACACTTATGTACTCATTCTTCTTCAGTTAATTGATCTCAATCATCTATTTATACTACATTTGCTTTACTTGCTCTGTCTTTCTTCTTAATATTAAGAACATATTTATTCTTATTTTTTTCTATATATCATTTATTTTTCATT
>DPOH01000039.1 GCA_003539755.1 Clostridium sp. | reverse complement strand
GCTGTTTGCAAAAAGTGTTGTTTGGTATATTATTGATATTTTGTGTCAAGACTTCAAATAAAAATATTTCAATCAGGTAAATCATCAGATTTATCTAATTCATTTGGGTTTTCGTGACATTTATCAGAAAATATTTCAACACTCTTATGTCCATTAAAACTCCTTATTTCATCTTACATGAACAGTTTTCTAAATGATCATCTATAACTCCTATTCCTTGAAGGAAAGAATATATAATAACAGGTCCAACAAAGCTAAATCCACGTTTCTTCATATCCTTACTAACTAATTCTGAAAGTTCATTTTTAGCTAGTATTTCTTTAGGTGTTTTAGGATGGTGAATTATTGTTTTTCCTTCTGTAAAATGCCATACGTAATCAGAAAAAGATTTAAATTCTCCAGATTCTATAATTTTTAAGATAGCTTTTGCATTTTTAATAGGCGCAGCTATCTTTAGTTTATTTTTGATTATTTCTGTATTATTCATTAGCTCTTGGATTTTCTCATCACCGTATTTTGCAACAGTTTCAATATCAAATTCATCATATGCTTCTCTTATAGCTTTTTCTTTTTTTATAATTGTAGACCATGATAGTCCTGCTTGCTTACCTTCTAAGCATAACATTGCAAATAATTCTTGGTCATCATGACATGGCTTACACCATCTGCTATCGTGATAAGAAAGCATTAATGGGTCTTTTCCAAATATATCTCTACAACTTTTTTCTTTTATGTTATCCACTTAAACATCTGCCTCCACGTTCTTTAATCATCATTGCCAAAAGTAGCAATTCATAATTTCTATACTACTCTTTTAGAATTTTAACACCTAATGTATTAACAAACAACTCCTACACTTTGTCCAATTGTTTAGAGTTTATTGAAATAAGCATATAAATTCTTTGTTTTATAAAATTATATTATAGTAAATAACGTTATCTGTAATAAAAAAAGAATTATAAATGAATTTAAATTTACTCATTTATAATTCTCATAAAAATAGGTTTATCCGATTTAAGTTGTGAATTAAGATATAATATAAAGTTGTTATATTATTCTTTATATTACATAATATTACTCAAAACTATGATAACATATTCTGAAATATTTTACAAGAAAAAATATACTATTTTTCCAATCCTTCGAATAATTCATCTATAAACTTTAGTACGGCATCTATTCCAGAACTCATCCTTTTAACAATGGCACTGCCTACAATCACACCATCACAATTATCTTTAACTTCACGTACTGTTTCCTTTGAAGAAATTCCAAAACCAAGACATATAGGAATATCCACTATATTTCTAACTTCTTGAAGATATTCACTTACCTGGTCATCAAAGCTAGCTCTTTCTCCTGTAGTACCATTGGTAGATACACAATAAATAAATCCTTTTGCATTTTCTGTTATTTTAGCAATTCTATTTTTAGAAGTTCTAGCTACAAGCGGTATTAAGTATATATTATTTTCCATACATGCATTTTGAAGCTCACTTCTTTCTTCTAGTGGAATATCAGGAACAATTAAGCCATCTACTCCACTTTCTGCTGCTTCTTTTAAGAATATTTCAACTCCCTTGCAGTATACAATATTGTAATATACCATTAAAACTACAGGTACTTCACTAGAATTTCTTATTTTCTTTACTGCATCAAATACAGTTTTAAGCTTCACTCCATCATTTAACGCTTTAGTATAAGCATTTTGTATTACAGGCCCATCTGCTAAAGGATCTGAAAATGGTATACCTATTTCAACTGCTGCTACTCCTTTTTCACCCATTTTTAGAACTAATTCTGCAATTTCATCTACTGAAAGTCCTGCACCAAAACTTACAAATGGTATTAATGCTTTTTTGTTTTCATCTTTTAGCTTTTTAAAGCTGATATCTATTCTATTCATATAATAATCCCTCTCTCATTTTCATTTATAAATTTTGTATATTCTTTATCAAATATGAACCAAGTATTATGATGTTAATTTTTGTTTTTACTTAAATAATCTATAATTGCATCCATATCCTTATCGCCTCTACCTGAAAGGTTTATTATTATTATCTTATCTTTATCTAATGTTGGTGCTATTTTCTTTGCATATGCTACAGCATGAGATGATTCAAGTGCTGGTACAATTCCTTCTATTTTAGTTAAATACAAAAATCCATCTACAGCTTCGGCATCTGTAACACTATCATATTTAGCTCTGCCAGATTCACAAAGATATGCATGTTCAGGACCTACACCAGGGTAGTCTAAACCTGCTGATATAGAATAAGCTTCTTGAATTCTTCCATCTTCATCATGAAGTACATAGCTTAACATTCCATGTAATATACCTTTTTCTTTTTTTGCCATAGCTGCTGCGTGTTTACCTGTTTCTATTCCTTTTCCTGCGCCTTCAACACCTATTAACTGTACACTTTCATCATTTACAAATGGATAGAATATACCCATAGCATTGCTCCCACCACCTACAGGAGCTAAAACATAATCTGGTAAACAGCCTTCCTGCTCCATAATCTGCTCTCTGGCTTCATCACCAATTACTCTTTGAAAATTCCTTACCATTGTTGGATATGGGTGAGGTCCAAGTGCTGAACCTATAACATAAAATGTGTCATTTACATTTGATGCCCAGTATCTTATAGCCTCTGTTACAGCATCATTTAATGTACCTTGTCCATTTGTAACTGGAACTACTTCAGTACCTAGAAGCTCCATTTTCTTAACATTCATAGCCTGTCTTCTTATATCCTCTTCACCCATGAACACTTTACATTCCAATCCAAACTTAGCTGCAATAGTAGCTGTAGCAACTCCATGTTGTCCTGCACCAGTTTCTGCAATTACTTTCTTTTTGCCCATTTTTTTAGCCAATAAAACTTGTCCTAACGCGTTATTTAGTTTATGAGCACCTGTATGGTTTAAATCCTCTCTTTTTAAATAAATCTTTGCGCCCCCTAAATCCTCAGTCATATTTTCTGCATAATATAATGATGATGGTCTTCCAACATAATATTTTAAATAATATCTATATTCATCATTAAACTCTTTATCATCAATTACCTTATTATAAGCTTCTTCAAGCTCTATTAATGCATTCATTACTGTTTCTGGAACATACTGTCCGCCAAATTCGTTAAATCTACCTTTCATTTCTATAACCTTTGCCTTTCTTATATTTTACTTATTAATTATTGAATTTAATTTATATATTTACTTTTTTGCATTTTCAATTAATAATTTTATTTTTTCATAAGACTTTTTTCTTAATCCATGTTCATCTATATATTCAACACCCGAAGAAACATCAATTCCAAATGGGTTTATAGCCTTGATTTTTTCTTTAACATTATTGGGATTTATACCGCCAGCCAGAAAAATTTTAGCTTCTTCAGGTATGTAATCTAATGTATTCAATGAATATTCCTGTCCACTTCCAGGATTAACACCATCAATTAAATACTTATCTATAAGTTTTCTCCTGATTAATTTGTTATTATTATCTTTATATTCATATATTTCATTATTAAATTTTTTTATTTTGTCTATATTATCAATAGAAACTGCTTTCCATATTTCTATGATCTTATTATTCTCATTATTTTTATTTCTAAGACTTCTGATATACTCATTATCCTCTTTTCCATGATGTTGAATTAATTTTAAATCCACTTTATTTAATA
>DPOH01000248.1 GCA_003539755.1 Clostridium sp. | reverse complement strand
AAAGTGAAGAGGAGAATAGGATATGACTCAATTAAAAGACAACATACTTAATGACATCGAAGTATTTAGAGGGGAAGGGCATAAGTTTTTAAATAATGAACTTACTGTAATGCAATTTAAACATCTTTCAGGAGGAATGGGAGCTTATGCAGAAAAAAGTAAAACTACTTTCATGGTAAGATTTAGAACACCATCTGGAATAATAGAGTTAAATCAAATGAAATGGTTTATTGATAAAGCTAAAGAAAATAATCTTAGTAAGATTCATTTTACCACAAGACAAGCTATCCAATTTCATCAATTATCTATTGATGCAGTATGTGATTTAATGACAGAAGCTTTAGAAGAAGGTATTTATACAAGAGGTGCAGGAGGAGATTTTCCTAGAAATGTTGCTATATCACCACTTAGTGGAGTTGAGATAAATGAATCATTTGATGTTACTCCATATGCATTAGAAGTTAATAATTATTTTATTAATAGAATAAGAGACTATAAACTTCCAAGAAAATTGAAAGTGGCATTCTCAAATTGTGATAAAGATGAAGCTCACTGTAGTATGGTAGATTTAGGATTTTTAGCTGTAAACAATAATGGAGAAAAGAAGTTTAAAGTATATATTGGTGGTGGACTAGGAAACAATCCTAGAATAGGAGTTGCTCTAGATGAACTTATAGATGCAAATGAAGTATTATATCATGTTGAAGCTATGACAAGATTATTTATGGCAGAAGGCGACTATAATAACAGAGCAAAAGCAAGAATAAGATACATATTAGAAAGAATGGGTGAAGAAGAATTTAAAAATTGTTATGAAAAGCATTTAGCACAAGTTAGGGAAGACGAAAAGCTTAATATAAATGTTAAAACTACAGAAATTACAAAAGAAGGAATAAAAACTGATTTTACTCATAAAAGATTAATACCTCAAAAGCAAGAGGGACTATATAGTGTTTATTTCCATCCATTTGGTGGGCAAGCAGAGCTTAAGGATTTAAATAATATATTTGAATTCATTAAAGATATTGATAATGTTGAATTAAGACTTTCTATGGCTGAAGGTATTTTTATAAGAAATTTAAATGGTAAGGAAGCAGAAAGATTAATTGAAATTACACAGAATTGTGGGGGAGAAACTAGAATTGAACAGAGTGTTGCTTGTATTGGAGCACCAACATGTCAGATTGGTATGGGAGCAAGTCAGACTATGGCTCAAAATATAATAAAATTCTTCAATGAAAAGGGATATTCAAAAGATGTATTACCAAGTATTCATATTTCAGGATGTGGTAATTCATGTGCATTCCATCAAGGATCTTTAATAGGATTAACAGGTAAAAAGAAGAGAGTTGATGGTATTATGCAGGATGCGTTTGAGCTTCATATTAATGGTACTTTTGGGGAAGGCAATGTTAAGCTTGCAAAAGTATATGGATTAATCCTTGCAAAAGATATACCACAATTTATGTATGAATTATCATTAATGGTTGAAGATAAAAATGTTGAATTTGAAGAATATGCAGAAAAGTATGAAGAAGAAATTGCAAATTTAGTTGAGAAATTCAACTAAGCAGCATTTTGAGAATAATACTAAATTTTCCTATAAATTGCACACTAGTAATTTAGTTTTTTATTAGAAATACAACATATGGCATTAACAATGTATTAATAGCTATATGTTGTATTTTTTGATTTGAATTTTAAATCATAAGTTGATAAAAGAATAATGTAAAATTTATTAAGATATATGGAAGAAGAAAAAATTAGATATTTATAACTTAATGTTTATTTTAGATTTACATGATGGACATGTATTTTCATTTATAAATACTTTAGTAGTATAATTATGTCTTTCTATAAGAAGAGTACCACAGTTTGGACAATAAGTATTATTATCTGTACCTTGAACATTTCCTATATAAACATATTTTAAATATTTTTTTGAAATATCCTGAGCATGTAATAATCTTTCTATATGTGTAGCTTCATTTTCCATTTTATATCTTGGAAAATATCTACTTAAATGAAGAGGAATATTTTCATCAACACTGCTTATAAATTGTGCGATTTCTTGTGCTTCTTTTTCAGAATCATTTTCGTCACTTACTAAAAGTGTAGTTATTTCAATATGACATTTCTTGTTACATCTTTTTATAGTTTCCAGTACAGGTTCTAAAGAAGCACCACAGATTTTATTATAATATTTATTTGTATATGCCTTTAAATCAATATTCATTGCATCAATATAAGGTAATAGTTTTAAAAGTGGTTCTTTATTTACATATCCATTAGTAACTAGGACTGTTGAAAAATCTGAGGGATAGCCACATGTAGTATTAGGACTATTGGATTTTTCTTTTATTGTTTTACAAACATCATATATATATTCATACCACATAAATGGTTCATTATAAGTAAAGGCAACTCCAACATTATTATCTATAGTGTTCATAAGTGAAATAAGTTTATTAACAGAGGTAAAATCAGAATATGGTCTTTTCTGGGATATTTCATAGTTCTGACAGAAACTGCAAGTCATATTACATCCAAAACTTCCAAGGGATAATATGTTTTTTGAAGGTTTAAAATGATATAGAGGTTTCTTTTCTATAGGGTCAACACCAGCTGAAGCAACTTCTCCGTAATTTATTGTAACTGGAATACTATCTTTTATAGTTCTGAGTCTGCATGCTCCAAAGTTACCTTCAGTTAAAATACAGTTATGAGGGCAGAGTGTACATCTTATTTTTAAAGTGTTATCTAATTTAGTGTCTATAATGTTTTTGTTATTTTTATTTTTAGGAGTTTTTAAAACATCATAAAATAATAACTTTGAATCCATATTAATCACTCACTTCAGAATATCTTATTACTTCAAATTTTTCTATATTATAATTATCACTAAAATAATCAATTTCACCTTTATCACATGCAATTTGAAGTTGTTTTTCAACTGTATCAATTCCTTCTAAATCAGGAAGGAGAAGTCCCTTTTTATATCCTTTTGATACTATAACTCCATAATGTTTAGGGTTGAGTTCTTCTTTTTCAGCTTTTACAGGGGTTGTCAGTACATCTACTGAAATATCTATATCATAAAGTTCTTCTTCCTCTATAGCTGGAAATCTTGGATCATTCATAGCTGCACTAATGGAATTATTTATTATTTCTTGGGCAATGGAATCTGTAACTGGGAGAATTGTTCCTATACATCCTCTGAGTGAACCAAATTTCTTTAATGAAACAAATACACCACTTTTCTTGTTTAACAATTCTTCTGGAATATTTGATAAGTCAGTAATCTTTGAACCATGTGAATAATAATACATAAGATTTTCTCTTGCAAGCTTTGTATAAGGATTATTGCTATTAAGCTTTTTCTTATAAGAATCTTCTTTATTTTTTAATAATGAATCTAAAAGGCTGTTTTCAGTACCTATAGTATTAAATTTCATTACTCCGTAGCCAACACCAAATGGACATTCATAAGATAATAAATCTCCCTTTAATTTTTCAGTATCATGTGCTCCGAGCATGATATAAACAGAATTTAATCCACATTGACCAGCTTCATGAACCATATTTTTATCCATAGTGAATATAGAGTATATGTCACCATTCTTTAAGTTGTTTAAGAAATAATTATCAAATTTTTCACCATAAGGAGAATATGAATATGGCCCTTCGTCTTTTAATTTATGAGATAAATCACCACTTGCAATAATTACACATTTTTTATTTAGTTCCTCAGCTGTCTTTTTTACTTTTATACCGAATTTATATAAATTTATACTACCTATCATAGAATAGGTTATGTGAACAAGTTTATAATTTGTATAGTATTTATTTATAAAATATAAGGGTACCATTGCTCCATGATCTAAGGTGAATTCACGTCCATATCTGCTTAAAGTACCTGAATCAATAAGACTTGCAGGGATATCATCATTGTGACAGTTTTGGATAAGCTTTTCATTGAATTGAGTATCAAGCTCTATGTCCATTTTTATATTTATAGCTCTAAAATCTCTAAAATCACCATGGATTTTTTCTTCATTAGAAATTGCCACAGCATCGCTGAACATAGTTCCATGAGGTGTAATTATAATAATAGTTTCAGGTTTTAGTTCTGCGATTTCTTTTCCTATGGTATTACATGATGTTGTTGTATTGTCTATTTTATGCTCTTCACCTTTACCTATATCAGGAATAATTATTGGTGGGTGAGGCATTAAATAACTTCCGATTATATTTTTCATAATTATATGGACTCCTTTCATTTATTGAAATTTATATATAGTATTTGATATATATTTATAAAATAGTTTTTACATTATTTATAAAATTATTGATGAAAAAATAAATTATGTATGAACTAATATTGTAAAAATATATGGTATATAGTATATTTTTTTGTGTAAATATATGGAAAAAGAATGGCTGTTTATAACTATATATGTGGATGAGTTATATGATAAAATATATACTTGGATTTATTGGATGTATTTTTATTTATATAATATTTAATAGTATAACATTTTCTGGATTATGATTCGGCTTTTATAATCAATATTAAAATTTGAGACTGTGAGATTATTTTCTATGCTGATATTTGGAATAATTACATCGGCGTTATTATGGAAGTGTAGAAAAAGCTTGAGTAATATAAATATAGTTTAAAATATATATAATAAAATAGATAATTTATAATGGTGTTAGAAATTTTATATAATGTAACATATGTTACGACATTATATATGAAATTTAATTATAATAGGATTGTAATAACAATTGAATTAAATTAATTATCAATTGATAATATTGTGTAAAATATATAACGTGAATTAAGGAGAATAATTATGATAACAAAAGATATGACTATAGGTGAAATAATAAGAGTTAAGGAAGATGCGCCTCAAATATTAATGGGATTTGGAATGGGATGCATAGGATGTCCATCTGCACAAGCTGAAAGTTTAGAAGATGCTGCTGGTGTACATGGATTAAATGTTGAAGAATTATTAAAAGCATTAAATGCTTAATATTATAGTTTTGTAAGAAAGCTTAACTTAATAAATTTATTAGTATGAGAACTCTCACTATGTGGTTTAGTGAGGGTTTTTTGTATGGAAAATAATGATTTTTGATTTTTTGTATTAACAAATATAATTGGTTGTATATACTTAATATAAGCAAATTAGATTGTGAAAAAAATAATTTGTATTGGAATCTAATCCTTTACATGGTATAATTATTTAAATTAATTAACATGTGGGGGATATAAATGAGTGATTTTAAAGAAATTAAAGTAAATGAAATTAAAAATAATCCATTTGAAATGATAGGAACAGACTGGATGCTTATTACTGCTAAAAAAAATAATAAAGTTAATACAATGACAGCATCATGGGGAGGTCTAGGAGTAATATGGAATAGAAATGTAGTTACAATTTATATAAAACCGCAGCATTATACTAAAGAATTTATAGATGAAAGTGACACATTTTCAATAACAGTTTTTAGTGATGATTATAGAAAGGAACTTTCGTATTTAGGTACTGTTTCTGGACGAAATCAAGATAAGATAAAAAACATAGGATTGACAGTTATGGAAGATAACAACACACCATATTTCAATGAAGGAAAGATAGTTTTTTTATGTAAGAAACTATATGCTCAGGAGATGAATAAAGAATCCTTTATGGCTGAGGATTTAGTTAATAAAAATTATTTAAAAGAAGATTTTCATACTATGTATATAGGTGAAATAATTAAGGTATTAGAAAAAGAAGACTAATATATGTTTGAGTTATAATATATTAAAAAGCAGAAATTATAAATTATTTGTAGTTTCTGCTTTTTTATTTGAATGAAATATTATTAAAAAGCGAATACATAAAAAAAATATAGGTTTATTTTGAAATATGGCACTAAAAGAAAAAAAATATCTAATATATAATAAGTACAATTTCACGAAAGGATGATAATATGAATGCCTATGCAGCTGTATTGTTAGGTACTGGAATAACATTTGCTGCAACAATATTTGGATCAGCAACAGTTTTTCTGTTTAAGGATAAAGTAAATGCCAATTTTCAGAGAGGATTTTTGGGATTTGCTGCAGGAGTTATGATTGCAGCATCAGTTTTTTCACTTCTTATACCAGCAACTGAAATGGCAGCAGAACAAGGTGTGATAAAGTGGCTTCCAGCAGCTGGTGGATTCTTGTTTGGCGGAATATTTCTACTTGTTTTGGATAATATAATTCCACATCTTCATATTGAAGATAATATGCCAGAGGGAATGAAATCATCATTTAAGAGAACTACAATGCTGGTATTTGCGGTGACACTTCATAATATACCTGAAGGGATGTCTGTAGGATTATGTTTTGCATTAGCTGCAAGTGGAAGTTCTACTATGACTATGATGGCTTCATTTGCTTTAGCTATAGGAATAGCAATTCAAAACTTTCCAGAAGGAGCAGCAATTTCTCTTCCACTAAAACAAGAGGGTATGTCTAAAGGTAAGTCATTTATTTATGGTGCCTTGTCAGGAATTGTTGAGCCAATAGGGGGGCTTATTACTGTGGCAATTGCGGGAACAGTATCATATATATTACCATGGTTATTAGGATTTGCTGCAGGTGCTATGATATATGTTGTGGTTGAGGAACTTATTCCAGAAGCACATACAGAGAGTCATACGGATGTTGGAACTATGGGAGTTATGATAGGATTTTTAATAATGATGATATTAGATATTGCACTTGGATAAAAGAGTAGGTATGTGTAAATGAATGGGAATAATATTCATTTACACGTATTTTTATTTATTATATATAAAATTAAGATATTTTAGTAAGAATTTCTTTTAAAATTCGACTAAATGTGATAGCATATAATATGTTAGGGGGAATAGATAATATTTTTTTGGACAAGCATTAAAATAAATTTGTATAACAAATTGAAAAAATAATAAGGGGATAAAGGTTATGAGAGAGTATATTAAGAAGTTTAAATTAAGAAAAGTGATTACAATAATGTGTGTTTTGGCAGGTTTATTTTCACTTTTTATTGGTATCATAGGTATTAAATTGAGTGGTAAGATGAATGAAAACGTAAATTACATATATGAGTATAGAGAATATACTAATATAGTTGAAAAAATAAATAGTAATATTTTACAAATAAGAGCTGAGCTTTTAAAAGCCGAAATGTCATACAAACCAGAATATGAGCAAAATATAAAGGCAAGCCATGAAATTATAATTGATGGAATTACTGAATATGATTCTACTGAATATGAAAGTTCAATAGAAGAAGAATATATTAATAATTTAAAAAATGCATATAATGAATATTATAATGTTGTAGAAGCCTTATTAAAAATCTATAAAGA
>DPOH01000305.1 GCA_003539755.1 Clostridium sp. | reverse complement strand
TTTAATGTAAGAAATAGAGTTTCTTTTTCAAAATAAAAGAAACTCTTAATTTAAAATATAGTTAGATAAGCAAATGAAGTAAATTAGATTAATATATAAAAATATATTTCAAGCTAAATAGACAGAGTTAACATTAATTATCAACATAGATTAGTACATATTTATATGGTATAAAGGGGTATATTGACAAATAAAATTAAAAGTCTTTGTTATAATTTAATTGAGAAAATGAGAGAATTAATCCTTTGACAAATTGACATATTTTGCAATATAATGATATGTAAATGAGACTTTTTACTACTATGGAGGCGAAATTATGTCACTATTAAATCTAAGAGATAATTGTAAGAAAAAATTAGAAAAAAACAGTAGATTTATAGAGGGTTCATTAATAGAATATAGTGATGAAGAACTTTTAGGAGACTTTGTCAAACAAATGGAAAAGGGTTATAAGGAAATGGCTGAAATAAATTTAGAGTATTCTAAATTAGGCTCTGAATATGTGTTAGATGATGTTAATGAGTATGAGGCATGGATTTGCGGAGTGTGATTATTTGATATGGCAAACATTGTGGTAAAAAGAGGGGAAATATTTTATGCTGATCTAAGTCCTGTTATTGGATCAGAACAGGGAGGAATACGACCTGTTATTATAATACAAAATGATATTGGAAATAGATATAGTCCAACAGTTATAATTGCAGCAATAACTTCTCAGATTAATAAGGCAAAATTACCTATTCATGTAGAGATATCGTCTGAAGAGTATGGTCTTAACAGGGACTCTGTTGTGCTTTTAGAACAGATACGGACTTTAGATAAAAAAAGATTAAAAGAAAAAATTGGACATATGACAGAAAAAGATATGAAAAAGGTTGATAAAGCATTAGCTATCAGCCTTAGCTTAAAATAATCATAAAAACAGCTTGCGTTAAGATTGTACAAGCTGTTTTTATATTAATAATAAAGTGTAGCACATTTATAAATAGTGTATACAAAATCTGAAATATGTGATAGAATAAATATAGCGAAAAAACAACATAATATATGAGAAAATTAATTTACTAGGGGGTTCTACTAATGAATAATAAACAAGAGCTTGAAAATATTTCAAAGCTGATGAGAAAAGACATAGTTACTATGCTTACAGAATCAGCATCTGGTCATCCAGGAGGATCACTATCAATAGTAGACATAATGTCTGTATTATTTTTTGAAGAAATGAATATAAATCCTTCAAATCCTAAAGATCCTAATAGAGATAGATTTGTTTTATCTAAGGGGCATGCAGCACCAGCATTATACAGCGCTTTAGCAAGAAAAGGCTACTTCGAAGTAGAAGAATTAATGACATTAAGAAAAACAGGTTCAAGATTACAAGGACATCCTAATATGAACGATATACCTGGAATAGATATGTCTACTGGTTCATTAGGACAAGGAATTTCAGCAGCAGTAGGTATGGCTTTAGCAGGAAAATTAGACAAGAAGGACTATAGAGTATATACAATTCTTGGAGATGGAGAATTAGAAGAAGGTCAAGTATGGGAAGCAGCAATGTCAGCAGCTCATTATAATTTAGATAATTTAACTGCTTTTGTTGATAATAATGGATTACAGATTGATGGAGATATTAAAGATGTAATGAATCCAGCTCCTATAGATAAGAAATTTGAAGCATTTGGATGGAATGTTCTAAAAATTAATGGTCATAATTATGATGAAATAAGAAATGCAATAGAAGAAGCAAAAAATACAAAAGGACAGCCAACAGTTATAGTTTGTAGCACAATAAAAGGTAAAGGCGTATCATTTATGGAGAATAATGCAGGATGGCACGGAAATGCACCTAATAAAGAACAATGTGAACAGGCATTAAAAGAAATCGGAGGGGAAAACTAATGAGTAATAAAATAGCAACTAGAGAGGCTTACGGAAAAGCGTTAGTAAAACTTTCAAATATAAATGAAAATGTTGTTGTATTGGATGCAGATTTATCGAAGTCAACTAAGACTGCAGAATTTAAAGCTGTTGCGCCAGAAAGATTTATAAATATGGGAATAGCTGAAGCTAATATGATGGGAGTTGCAGCAGGACTTTCAACATGTGGTAAGATACCTTTTGTAAGCACATTTGCTATGTTTGCAGCTGGTAGAGCATTTGAACAAATAAGAAATTCTATATGCTATCCTAATTTAAATGTTAAAGTATGTGCTACACATGCAGGATTAACAGTTGGTGAAGATGGAGCAACTCACCAATCTATTGAAGATATATCATTAATGAGAAGTATACCAGGAATGACTGTAATAAATCCATGTGATGCAGTAGAAACAGAAGCAGCAATCCTTGCAATTGCAGATTATAATGGACCTTGCTATGTTAGATTAGGAAGACTTGCTGTTAATGTAATTAATGATGAAAAGAACTACAAGTTTGAAATAGGAAAAGGTATAACTTTATCAGAAGGTAATGATGTTACTATTGTTGCTACAGGAATGATGGTTGAATTAGCATTACAAGCTAAAGAAGAATTAGCGAAGGATGGAATAAATGCTAGAGTAATTAATATTCATACAATTAAGCCTATAGATAGGGAATTATTAATTAAGGCTGCAAAAGAAACTGGAGCTATTGTTACAGCAGAAGAACATAGCATAATTGGTGGATTAGGTTCAGCTGTTTCAGAAGTTGTTTCAGAAGAATGTCCAGTTCCAGTATTAAAAGTGGGTATTCAAGATACTTTTGGTGAAAGTGGAAAACCAAATGAATTATTAGAAAAGTATGGATTAACAGTACAATCAATAGTAGAAAAAGCTAAAAGGGCAATTACATTAAAATAGTAGTGTTTTTATTTTAAAAATTTTATTAAGCATAGATATATGTATTATATTGCTATATCTATGCTTTTTTATATGAAATTAAGTATGGAATTTTAATGTTTATTTTATAATTTTAAAAATAAGTACAAGAAAATATTGAAGAAAATATTATAAAATGGCAAACTATATATAGTATTAATTTATAAGTGAATAATATATAGAAATAATTAAAAACTAATAGTAAATGCGAGATTTATAGAGTTTTATAAATTATATTGATTATAATTTATATGGAGATAAATTTTGTGACTTTAAAATTAGATTATATATGTTTATAGTAGCAATATGCAAAGGGGCGATTTATAACAATGAAACAAATTAAAGAATATGGAATAATAACATTTGGAATAATCTTAGTTGCAATTTCAGTAGAATATTTTTTCTCGCCTAATAATTTGGCGGCAGGTGGTGTTACTGGAGCTGCAATAGTAATAAATGCATTAGTACCTCAATTATCAGTTGGAATATTAACTTTTATACTAAATGCAGTTTTGTTTGTAGTAGCATTTATGTTTATTGATGGGAATTTTGGGGTTAAAACTATTTTTGCAAGCCTTGGGTTGTCTGTTGTATTATGGATTATTGAAGAGTTTTTGAATCCTGTGGCTATAACAACAGATCTTACTATGGCAACTGTTTTTGGGACTTTAATATCAGCTATAGGAATGGCAATTGTTTTTAATGAAAATGCATCTACTGGAGGAACAGATATATTAGCTAAAATTTTAAATAAATTTTTTCATTTAGATATAGGTAAATCACTTCTTATAGTTGATTTTTTAATTACATTTGCTAGTGCTCTTGTGTTTGGAATTGATGCGGGACTATATGCAATGGCAAGTGTTATACTACTTGGAATAACAGTAGATAGATTTATAGATGGATTTAATTCTTGTAAAAATGTATTTATAATTAGTAAGAAGAACCATGAAATAAGTGAATTTATAATGAATGAACTTGATAGAGGATGTACATTCTTAAATTCGGTTGGTGCGTATAGTAAAAGTGAAAATAATATTTTGTATGCAGTAGTAAGTAGAAAGCAGTTTATACAATTAAAGAAATACATAAAAGAGATAGATCACCAAGCATTTATATCGGTTGGAGAAGCACATGAAGTATTAGGTGAAGGATTTAAGGATATAAAGCAGGATTAATGTTAAAATAAGGTTAGATAGTGTCTGAATTTATATTAAAAAATATAAATTCAGACATTTTTTTGGGGATAATTATTTTAATTTAAATTTATATTATGGCCAATTTAATAAATTTGTATAACATTAGCAACTGTTCTTATGTTATAATAATTTTTGTAGGTTTTGCAGTAATTTTGCAAAATATACATTGAAAGAAGGAGTGTTAGAATATGATTGAATTTAGAGGAGTATCTAAGATTTATGACAATAATGTAAAAGCTCTGTCAAATATTAATGTAGAGATAGAAGCAGGAGAATTTGTTTTCTTAGTAGGTCCAAGTGGGTCTGGTAAGTCTACTTTTATAAAGATGCTTCTTAAAGAAGTTGAACCAACAAATGGCAAAGTTATAGTTGGGGACAAAGATTTATCAACAATAACAAGAAAGCAAGTACCTTATTATAGAAGAAAAATAGGAATGGTATTCCAAGATTTTAGATTAATACCTAACCTTAATGTATATGAAAATGTTGCATTTGCAATGAGAGTTGTAGAAGCATCACCAAAAGAAATAAGAAGAAGAGTTCCAATGGTATTATCACTAGTTGGATTATCGCATAAATACAAGATGTTTCCTAATGAGTTATCAGGGGGAGAACAACAGAGAGTTTCCCTTGCAAGAGCATTAGTTAATAATCCTTCAGTATTAATAGCTGATGAACCTACAGGAAATCTTGACCCAGATACAGCAAGAGAAATAATGGAACTTTTAGATGATATAAATAAATCTGGAACTACTGTTTTAATGGCTACACATGCCAAAGAAATTGTTGACTATATGAAGAAGAGAGTTATAGCAATAGAAAAGGGTGAAATAGTAAGAGACGAGAAAAGAGGTAAGTACGAAGATGAAAATTAATACCATTACTTATTTTATTAAAGATGCTTTTACGAGTTTAAAGAGAAATAAAACTATAAGTATAGCTTCGATAATTACTGTTCTTATTACTTTCTTTGTATTAGGAATATTTACTTTACTTGCAACAAATATTAATAATGGAATACAAGATGTGCAGAATAAAGTTGAGATTAAAATTTACTTAAAAGAAGGAATTAAGGTTATAGACCAAAGAGAAATTGAACTTAAACTTAGAGAAATTGATGGTGTAAAAGATGTTATATATTCTTCAAAGGAAGACGAATATAACAAAGTTCAAGAAACTATAAATGGAAGTGAAGGATTATTAAAAGGATATACATTTGAAAATAATCCATTCCAAGCAGCATTTACTGTTAAGCTTGAAAGTCCTGAATATGCTTCAAATGTTTCAGAAGCATTAAAAGGTTTTGAAGGGGTTGATTCAATTAGTGATCAACAAGAAATGGTTGATAAGATAGTTGGATTTGTAAAAGGTTTAAAAATAGTTGGATTTGTATTATTTATAATACTAGTTGGTGTTTCAATATTCTTAATAATGAATACAACAAAGTTAACAGTTTATTCAAGAAGAAGAGAAGTTGGAATAATGAAATTTGTAGGAGCTACAGACTGGTTTATTAGATGGCCATTTGTTATAGAAGGAATGGTAATAGGATTAGTTGGATCATTTTTAGCATGTATAGCTTTATACTTTGCTTATAAAGGTGTATTTGGATGGGCAGCTTCGCAATTTGCATTTTTAAGTTTAGTTAATCCAATGTATATATTAACAGCTGTTTTATGGAAATTTATTGTAGGTGGAATCATAGTTGGTGGAATTGCCAGTGCAATTGCATTAAGAAAATTCTTAATAGTATAATATTGACGAATAAATATAGAATAAATGTGTTATTATTATATAGAATGATATTAACACTATAAAAATTAATTTTAGCTTCAGGTTAGCAATGTAATGTGTTATATCTGGAGCTAATTTATTATATGGAAATTAAAAAATTAAGATAATTAAACTTTAGAAAAGGAGGGGCTTTTAACTGTTAAAAATAA
>DPOH01000104.1 GCA_003539755.1 Clostridium sp. | reverse complement strand
TTATTTAGTGCGACAGCCCCATAAGATTAATAATTAAAGATTTTTAACAGCTTCACCTAAAACCTTACCAATAGCGTCATGTATAACTAAATCGGCTTTATTATCAGCAGAAGTTGAACTCTTATTTATAAGAACAAGATTCTTACCTCTAAAATAATCAATAAGTCCAGCAGCGGGATAAACTACAAGAGAAGTTCCACCTATAATTAATGTATCAGCTTTGGATATAGCACTTATTGCACCATTAATCACATCATTATCTAAGCCTTCCTCATAAAGAACTACGTCAGGTTTAACCTTTCCACCACATTTAGGGCAGGTAGGTATCCCCTCAGATTCTAAAATAAACTTTTCATCATAGAAAGCATGACACTTCATGCAGTAATTTCCAAGAACAGATCCATGAAGTTCAAATACATTTTTAGAACCAGCAGCTTGATGCAAACCATCAATATTTTGAGTTACTATAGCTCTTAGTTTACCCATCTTTTCTAGCTTAGCTAGAGCTATATGAGCTGCATTAGGTTTAGCATCAGGATAAATTAATTTATCTCTATAGAATTCAAAAAACTCTTCTGGGTATCTCATAAACATAGTATGAGATACTAACTGTTCTGGTGTAAGATTTATTTGTAATTTTTCATTCCATAGTCCATTAGAACTTCTGAAATCAGGTATATTTGATTCAGTAGAGATAGGAATGGAAACCCATAAATTTAAAGAAATGTTTAGTATATATATACTAATCTACGAGCGATTTTTTAGTGTCTTTTAAAATTATATTTAGTTTATAATTTACATATTTATTAAGGTTTACAAGAAACTCGTCCATAACTTCATTTGTTGGAAAAAGACATTCAAGTAAGTAGCAACCATCACCACTTATTTTATAATTATGTAATATATATTCTTGTTGAGAATTAATAAAATTTAGATATGGATTATGGATTAAATCTTTAGTATAAATATTAATCATTGCATGAACAGGATAGCCATATCGTGAGCAGTTAACATTTATGGTATAGCCTTTGATTATTCCCATATCTTCAAGTTTTAAAACTCTAGTAGATGTTGCTTGGCCAGATAAATGTATTTTTTCGCCGAGTTCCTTCATTGTAATTTTACTGTTTTTCTTCAATTCTTCTATAATAACTCTATCAGTGTGATCCATTTATATGATTCCTTTCTTTAATTATCATACTTACTGTAGATATTTTTTTATATCATTTTATATTATTCTTACTTTTTTCAAAATTCAAGTAAAATATGCAAAAGACTTGATTGAGCTTATGTATTTATTAAGTATAGATAGATATAATAATAACATAATAAACAGAGGAGATAATAAGTATGAAATTTACACAAATAAGAAATGCCACTATTTCTATTGAATATAATAACACTAAATTTTTAATTGACCCAGTTTTAGCTGATAAAGGGGCATGGCCATCTTTTCCTAATTCACCAAGACAAGAAGAAGGAAATCCACTAGTAGAGTTACCTTTTTCTAAGGAAAAAATATTGGAGGTAGATGCAGTCATTGTTACACACTTACATCTAGATCATTTTGATGAAGTAGCAAAGGAATTAATTCCAAGGGATATGAAGGTATTTGTTCAAGACAAAGCAGATTATCTAGTATTAGAAAAGGATGGATTTAAAAATTTAGAAGTCCTTAGTGAAAATACTACCTTTAAAGGTATATCTCTAATTAAGACAGATGGACAACATGGAAAAGGAGAAATTCTTAAAAGAGCAGGCCAAGTTTGCGGCATTGTTTTTAAACATCCTAATGAAAAGACACTTTATGTAGCAGGTGACACAGTGTGGTATGAAGGAACAGAAAATGTTATGAGTTGTTATAAGCCAGAAATTGTTGTTACCAATGCTGGTGCTAACCGATTTTTTGATACTGATTTTTTAATTATGGGAAAAGAAGACCTTTATGAGCTTCATAAGTTTGCTCCTTATGCAACAATTATTGCAAGTCATATGGAAGCAATTAATCATTGGAGTCTATCAAGAGCAGAGCTTAAAGAATTTGCAAAGGAAAAAGGATTTGAATCTAATTTACTTATTCCTGAAGATGGTGAATCATATGCTTTTTAACATCATTACAGAAATATGAAGTTAAGAAATGAGGGGATTATTATGCAATCAACAAAAGAAAAATTATTTAGCAAGAATTTTTTGATTCTATCATCAATTTATTTTTGCTTAACGATAGTTTCATTTTTACTTAATACCATGATAATACTTTATGCAACTGACAAATATAATGCTTCAATAAGTCTTGGTGGAGTTATTTCTGGTATTTTTGTTCTAGGAAGTTTAATTGGACGTTTAATAAGTGAATCTGTTCATAGTAGATTAGGCTTAAAATCAACAATGTATATTTTTCTTTTTTTATTTACAGTTACAACTGGATTTTATTTTTTAGATTTTGGTATACAATTTCTTATGATAAATCGATTTTTGCATGGATTTACCTTAGGTATAGTAACTACTTTAGTTGGAGCAATTGTTGCTCTTATTGTACCAAGTTCTAGAAAAGGTGAGGGAATAAGTTATTATAGTATGGCAGGGACATTAGCAACTGCATTCGGACCTTTTATTGGACTTTTATTACGAAGATATTTTGGATTTCAAGCAGTTTTTATTTTTTGTTTTTTAATTGCTTTAATAGGGTTTATAATTGTATTTTTTATGAATATACCAAAAGATATTCTAGAAACTAAAAATGAAGTTATTAAAGAGAATAAAAAGAGTATTTCTTTAGAAATTACTGCTATTCCTATTTCGATAATTATATTTATCATGGCATTTTGCTACTCTAGTGTTCTAGGTTATATGAATGTATATGCAGTTCAACTTAATTTAGAGTTAGCAGCTACTTTCTTCTTTTTAGTATATGGGATTGCAGTATTCTTTACTCGTCCTATTACTGGTAAATTATTAGATAGAAGAGGCGCTAATATTGTAATGTATCCTGCTTTTATCATATTTGGAATTGGAATGTTATTACTTGGTATGGCAAGAACATCTATAATTTTCTTACTAGCAAGTATATTTCTTGGTATTGGATTTGGAAATATACAATCCTGTACACAAGTAATAGCGGTAAATTCAGCACCTACAAACCGTATTAGTGCTGCTACTGCAACATTCTTTATATTTTTTGAAGTAGGTTCAGGATTAGGTCCTGTTATATTAGGTTCAATTATACCGATTATAGGATACTCGCCGCTATACATAATTTTAGGTGCAATTGGTGCATTAACTATTATTCCATATTTTTTATTAAACAAAAAATCTTAAAAGAGAGGCATAAATATGTTAGAAGTAAAAAATGTTAGTTCAAAATTAGAAGAATATAAAAAAGTTTTTCAAATGTATGAAGAATATTTTCCGGAAAATGAGAGACTGCCATTGTGGTTTTTAAGAATAATGTCCAAAAGACGTAATGTTGAATTTTTAGCATTTTATGATAATAAGATTTTATGTGGATTTACATATTTAGTTCATTATAAAAGTACAACATTTGTATATTATTTAGCAGTAAATAAAGATGTACGTTCAAATGGATATGGATCAAAAATTTTATCATGGATTGCCGATAGTAATAAATCAAATACTATAGTTCTAGTTATTGAGGAAGTTGATCCTAAATATGATAATTATGAAGAAAGACTTAATCGTATAAAATTCTACAAAAAGAATGGATTTGTTAATGCTGGATATAAGCTAATAGATAAAGATGGTATTTACGATTTCTTATATAAAGGCTCTGATTTTTCAAAATCAGAATGTGAAGAAATGTTTAAAAACTTCTTTCTTGGTTTTGCTACGAAAAAAATTGGTTAGATATTTTATCATATTTTCAAGAATTTTAATTGCATGATTTTTTAGGAATTCAGCTGGAATATTTATTATATAGGCAGGAGATAATAAAAGTTGTAAGTGAGGTAATACATATGAAAATAAAACAAATTAGAAATGCAACAATGATAATATCATATGCAGGGAAAAGATTTTTAATAGATCCAATGCTAGGAGAAAAGGGAGCATACCCTCCATTTCCACTGACAGAAAATCAAAATTTAAATAATCCAACTGTGGAATTACCAGTTTCAATAGAAGAAATAATTGATGTAGATGCAGTTATTCTTACTCATCTTCACCTTGATCATTTTGATCCTAAAGCTATAGAAGTTATTCCAAAGGATATGAAGATATTTGCACAAAGTGAAGTAGAAGCAAGTGAAATAGAATCATATGGATTTACAAATGTTGAAGTATTAAAAGAAGAAGGAAATTCAGTTGGAGATATAAAATTAATAAAAACATATGCTAAACACTATGAAGAAGAATCAATATTAGAAGTTTATGAACAGTTAAAATTTTCACCAGAAGCTTGTGGTGTAATATTTAAGCATCCAGAAGAAAAAACATTATATCTATTAGGTGATACTGTTTGGTGTGATGAAGTAAAAACTACATTAGAAAAGTATACACCAGATATTGTTGTAATTAATGCTGGTAATGCACAAGTGATTGGGAAAAGAAGCTTAATTATGAGCAAAGAAGAGTTCTTTGAAGTAACAAAAGTAGCACCAAATGCACAATTTTTAGCTACACATATGGAAGCTGTAAATCATGCAACGTTATCTAGAAAAGAACTTAGAAAATACTCTGAAGAAAAGGGATTTTCTAATAGATTAGCAATTCCAGCTGATGGAGAAGTGTGTGAGTTTTAATTTGGAAATAAATAGTATGTTAAAAAATAAATTAATAAATGTATAAAGTAATAGTCTATGTTAACATCAGATAACATAGACTATTTTTATTATAAGTTACTAACAGCTTCTCCTAAAACTTTCCCAATAGCTTCATGAATAACTAAATCAGCTTTATTATCAGCAGAAGTTGAACTTTTATTAATTAAAATAAGATTTTTGCCTCTAAAATAATCAATAAGTCCAGCAGCAGGATAAACAACAAGTGAAGTTCCACCAATAATTAAAGTATCAGCTTGTGATATAACTCTAACAGCTCCATTAATCACATCATTATCTAACCCTTCCTCATAAAGGACTACATCAGGTTTAACTTTTCCACCACACTTAGGGCAAGTAGGTATTCCTTTAGATTCTAAAATAAACTTTTCATCATAAAAAGCATGACATTTCATGCAGTAATTCCTAAGAACAGATCCATGAAGTTCATATACATTTTTAGAACCAGCAGCTTGATGTAATCCATCAATATTTTGAGTTACTATAGCTTTTAATTTACCCATTTCTTCTAGCTTAGCTAAAGCTATATGAGCAGCATTGGGTTTAGCATCAGGATAAACTAGTTTATCTCTATAAAATTCAAAAAATTCTTCTGGATATCTCATAAACATAGTGTGAGATACTAATTGTTCTGGTGTAAGGTTTAGTTGTAATTTTTCATTCCATAATCCATTAGAACTTCTGAAATCAGGTATATTTGATTCAGTAGATACACCAGCTCCCCCAAAGAAAACTATATTATTACTTTCCTTTAGTATTTGAGTTAATTTTTCTATTTCAGTATTCATAAGCAAACCTCCAAATTTAAATTTGGGAAGGTGAACTTATCCTAGCTGAAGTATGATCTAGGATAAAATCATCGACCTTTTTATTTTATGATTCTATTATTGCACAAATAAATGAAAAAATGAAATTATATAGGTGAAGAAGATATTATTTATGAATTCTTATGGAAATTTTTGCTTTATACAATTAAAATATATATTAGAGAATTATTGAAAAAATATATTATAGTAGATAAATATTCTGCTGAATTTAAAAGGATGGTTAATTATGAAAAAAAATGATTCTATATCATTAGATGACAATTCTAATAATATATCAAATAAAAAAGAAAATGCGGTTATTTTATTTATTGAAGAATGGGTAATACCAATAATAGCTGCTTTAGGCATTTGGTTTTTATTAAATAAATTTGTATTTATTAATGTAACTCTACCACCAAGTGGTTCAATGATTCCTACCCTAAATAATAACGATAGACTTATTGCTTCTAGAGTATGGAATAAAGATGATATAAAAAGAGGAGATATAATTATATTTAAATCTGATGAACTTAATGAACTTCTTATAAAGAGAGTAATAGGACTTCCAGGAGATCATATAGAAATAATTGATGGTGTTGTCAGTGTTAATGGTGAAAAAATAAATGAGGATTATGTTAAAAAGAATAAAGAATATACTGGAGTATTTGATGTTCCTGAAAATAAATTATTTTTCTTAGGAGATAATAGAAAGGAATCATATGACTCTAGATATTGGGATAATCCGTATATTGATAAATCATGTATTGAAGGAAAGGCGCAATTTAGATACTATCCTATTAATGATATGAAAATTATTAAATAAAATATAGAGTAAATACGCACTTAATTTTATTTTAGGTGCGTATTTGTTAATATTAATTATCTTTTGAGCAGTTAGCAGCATCTATAGCTATTACTAGTAGTAATCCCATAATTTCATTTTCAGGATTCATAAAATCTAGCACATAAGTATCTCCAAAATGAAGAAGCTCTTTTGATATATGCATAATTGTATGATTACGGTTATCTACAACATCATAATCCCAACCTAATATATTTCCTGTGACATGCCAATTATTGTAGTTTATATGGTATTTAGGTCTGAATAATGTAAGCTGTTTTCTTATAGAACCAATATTATTTCCATTAATATAGACTTTGAATTCTGGAAGAAATGTAAGTACTCTTTCTGATATACTTCCAACTTCTAAGTTAGTGAGCGTGTTATATACATGTATCTTATGGCCGATTGAAAAAAATTCACTTCTCACATAGTATTTTGCACATCCATTTTCATCATAAACATCATAAGTATCTGTCCAAGAAAAAACTCTTTGTTTGATTAAAAGCTTCATGTATACCTCTCCTTCGACTTATTCATATATTAATCATATGTTATCACAAAATAATAATGTGTAATATAAATTTATTCTTAAATTTGGAAAATAAGTTTTATGAACTTATTATGGAAATAATTTATAATTAATAATATAATATTTGTAAATTTTAAGAGGTGTAAGGGGAATGTGATATGAAGATTGATAGGTTATTTTCTATAGTGCAGATATTAATAAATAAAAAGATAGTTACAGCAGGAGAACTAGCAGAATATTTTGATGTATCAGTACGTACTATTTATAGAGATATAGATACATTAAGCACTAATGGTATACCAATTTATTGTTCACAGGGAAAAGGTGGGGGAATATCTATTTTAGATAATTATCTTGTAGATAAAGTGCTTCTTTCAGATGAAGAACAAAAACAGGTATTATTGTCCTTACAAAGCTTAAATACAACTGGTCAAATTAATGTAGAAGGCTCACTTGTTAAGCTTAGAAATGTATTTAAAAAGAAGAATACAGACTGGATTGGAATAGAATTTTCTAATTGGGAACAGAGTGATAATGAGAAGCAGATATTTGAATCTATAAAGTATAGTATAATAAATTGCAGAACAATTGAGTGCTCTTATTTTAATACTAAAGGGGAAATATCAAAGAGAAAGATAGAACCATATAAATTAATATTCAAGGGACATCAGTGGTATGTTTATGGATTTTGTAGGATGAGAAATGAATTTAGATTTTTTAAATTAACTAGAATAGATGAATTAACTATTTTAGATGATATGTTTAATAGAAGAGAAGATATAGCTGTAAATACCAAATATAATATAGAGAATTATGAAATAATAAAGGTGAAACTAAAAATAAATTCAAGGATGGGAGCAAGAGTTTATGATGAGTTTAGAAAAGAAAAAATAATATTCGATGGAGAATATTTTATTGTGGAAGCTAATATACCCAATAATGAATATTTGTATACGTACTTTCTAGGGTATGGAAATGATTTAGAAGTTTTAGAACCAGAATATATAAGAATAGAATTGAGAAAATTACTAGAGGAAATAATAAAAAAATATTGATTTGATTTTAAAACCTGACATAAACATGTCAGGTTTTATTTATTAATATAGGAGTATAAAAGAAAGAGAGGTTTTGTATATGGAATATGAAATAGTTAATTTAAGAGAAAAAAAGATTATAGGAATTACTGCAAGAACAAACAATATGTCTTCTGATATGCCAGTTATTATAGGTGGACTATGGGATAAATTTTTCAGAGGAGGTGTATATAATAGTATAGAAAATAAAACTAATTATAAAGCTATAGGGGCTTATTCTGATTATGCAAGTGATGCTAGTGGAGATTATACAGTAACAATAGGAAGTGAAGTAGAAAAAGTTGAAAATATTCCAGAAGGAGCAGTAGAAAAAATTATACCTGAAGGAAAATATGCTAAGTTCATAGTTGTAGGACATCAGGTTAAGGCTGTGCAGGAATTCTGGGAGAAGTTATGGAAGATGGACATTGATAGAAGTTATAAATGTGATTTTGAAGAGTATCAGAATGAAAGTATGGAGAATGCTATAATTCATGTCTATATATCAATAAAATAATAAATTAAAGATAAATATATAGTTTATAAAAGGTATTACAAAAATTTATATAAATTTTTGTAATACCTTATTTTTATTTATGAAGTGAGTGTTAGGTTTATAGGATAATTTGAATTTATTAAAATATAAATATATTAAATGAATTAAGTTAGGGGGAAGGGCTCTATGAAAAAACCTTTTTTAAAGGCATAGCAGAGGTTATGTCATTTATAAGTGAATAAAATAGCCTTTGCAGATCTTAAATATAATATTTTTAAGGAGATAATGTAAATGAGCTATGTAAAAGAATATTTATGGGAACTAGTACCAACAAATGTACCAGCAATAAGAAGAAAATGTCCTAAATGTGGTGAAAAAACTGATTATATAAGTACTGGAAAATTTAGAGTTAATGCTAATAAAAGTAGTATTGATATATGGCTTATATATCAGTGTGAAAAATGTAAAGCTAGCTGGAATATGGACATATATAGTAGAGTAAAAGCTGGTAGTTTAAATGAAGAAGAATATAAAAGATTTTTAGCAAATGAAGAGGAGCTTGCTAAGGAATATGGATTTGATATTGAAATTCATAATAAAAATAAAGTAGAACTTAGAATAAAGGATATATCATATTACATTAAAAAAGTTGAAATACTAGAAGAAAATTCTGAAAAAGATGAGGTTATTATTAAAATAAAATGTAAATATCCATGTGAATTGAGAATAGACAAGATATTAGCAGACAATTTAAATATATCAAGAAATAGAGTTAAAAGAATGTGTGAAAAAGGAAATATTATAGGTGAAAATAATGAAAACTTATTGAAGTCGAAAGTAGAAGATGGAATGATAATTCATATAATTTAAAAGCTTAGATATAGCAATACTAAAATAGGTATAAAATCATTGCTTTGATTTTATGCCTATTTTTTATGCTGAATAATATAACTTTAACAACAACTTATAAAATACAAGAATAAATAGAGAATATAAACATAATAAAAAACAATATAAATTAATAGAAATTAGTAAAAAAACACTATTTAAAAATAAAGTAAAATAAGTAAAAATATTCAAAAGAGAGTTTTTGAGAATTTTTGATTTTTGTGTTGCTACCTGTGTTTTTTATGATTTTTTAGGAAAAATTAATGAATTGGGTGTATTTTTATACTTAAATTTATATAAAAAAATTTTACTTTAAATATATTTAATATTATTTACTGTATTTTTCCAAGAATACTTTACAAAGTATAAAAAGGTATGGTATTTATATATGTATCAGAT
>DPOH01000101.1 GCA_003539755.1 Clostridium sp. | reverse complement strand
CTTTTTAATAAGCTGATGATTATATAGCTATTTTAATATATCTTCAATTTTTATATTAAAATCATTAAATATTTTATCATTCTTAATTTCATGTGAACTTAAAAAAGTGTTCTTTTCATTTAAATAGTCAAGAAGTAATTTAGCACCAACACTTATATTTTCATCTATATATTTTTCTATGTAATCTACTGTGTTTTTAATTTCTTCATAATGACATCCATTTTGAAATAATGATTCTACTACACTATTAAAATCATTATTTAAATTCATAGCCATTTTCACAGCATCCTTACTTACAATATATGAATTTAAATTCAAGTAAAACTTTGCAAAATTATCTAATGCGCGTATTAATACTTCATAAGCTGTAAATATTCTATCATTGTAAAGATATTTCTTAGTTACTTTTATACTTTTTATTAAATTGCCCAAGTATTGAAGATTCCATAATTCTATATAATTATTCATACTGTACTTAGCTTCATCAAAAACTCTTTCAATTTCCTCATCTTTTGAATATATAAGCTTTGATGATATAAGCATATCTCTAATTAATCCTTTTTTACTATTAGCTTCATATGATTCTAAAAATTTTTCTTTACTTAGAACTTTCAAATGTACTGGAATATATAATATTTCCGAATAAATATGTCTTACTTCTTCAAATTCATCTTCATAAACTACAAAGGCATCTATATCAGACCCTTCCCAGATATCCCCATTCACTATACTTCCAAATACAAAAATAGCCAAAACCTTCTTATTTCTTTTCAGTGTACTCAGTAGCTTCTCTGATGCTTTTTGATAATTTAATATTGTCTTTAACACTTTTTTAATTTCACCCCATTAAAGCAGACAAGCAACAATTTATAATTGATGCCTGTCATGTATCCCTATCTATTTTTCTATTACATATTGAGCAGTTTTATTGTAAGCTTCATCATCAACTTCAACTACCATATAAGTTCCATTATCTCTATATTCTTCTTCAAATACTCTTCCATTTCTATGAAGGAATGATTGAACATCGCCCTTTTCATAAGGAATTAAATATTCAACCTTTTTATAATTATAAGGAAGTTTCTCCTCTATTAATTCTAAGAATTCATTAAGATTTGTTCCTTCTTTTGCAGAAACTTCTATTATACTATGGCTGTCATCTAATGTTTCCCTTATTTTTAAAATCTGTTCTTCATCAGCCTTATCAATTTTATTCAATACTATTATAGTTTCTTTATCAATTGCTCCAAGTTCTGTTAAAACTTCATTTACTGCAATATATTGTTCTACTGCAGTATCACTTGATGCATCTATGACATGACATAATAAATCTGAAAAAATAACTTCTTCTAGTGTAGATTTAAATGCTTCTACTAAATCATGTGGAAGTTTTCTTACAAATCCAACTGTATCAGTTAATGTTATTAGCCCTTTATTTTTTAATGTTATTGCTCTTGTTGTAGTATCTAATGTTGCAAAAAGCATATCTGCTTCAAAAACTTTTTCTTTAGTCTTATTTTCCTTTTTAGCTGCTAAATCACATAAAGCATTTCTAAGTGTTGATTTTCCCGCATTAGTGTATCCTACTAATGATACTTTAGGGATATTTTCTTTACTTCTCTTTTCTCTTTGAACTTCTCTTGTTTTCTTTATCTTTTTAAGTTCATTTCTTAAATCATAGATAGTCTCCATTATATGTCTTCTATCTGTTTCAAGCTTCTTTTCTCCTGGTCCTCTTGTTCCTATACCACCACCAGTTCTAGAAAGTACAGTTCCAAGACCTTGAAGTCTGCTTAATCTATACTTTAATTGAGCAAGTTCTACTTGTATTTTAGCTTCTTTAGTTTTTGCCCTTGTTGCAAATATTTCAAGAATCAATGTTGTTCTATCTATTACTTTTGCACCTATTGCCGCTTCAAGATTTCTAACCTGAGACCCTGAAAGTTCATCATCAAAGATAATTACATTTGCTCTTTCGACCTGTCTCATATTTGCTATTTCTAAAACTTTTCCTCTTCCTATATAAAAAGCAGCATCTATTTTATTTCTACTTTGGAATACAGTTTTTAATACTGGTATATTACATGCTTCTGTAAGTTCTTTTAATTCTTCTAAACTTTCTTTTGTATCTGAACCTACTAATATAGCTTTTTCCTCTAAATCTTCAATAACATCATTAGTCTTTATTAAATTTTCAATGAATCTTATTTTATCTAATATATCTATAGACATTATTTCTTCAACTGAAAGATTACTCTTTTCATCAGTTTCTAATTTATTATTATATAATGTAAGCATTCCTAAAGAAAAATCAATTATCTTTCCATCTATTACTGCAACAGATACTATAGAATCAAGTTTTAATTTTAGTAATGCAGTAAGATCTAATGCTGAAAGGTTACAGTAGCCGTTTGGATGAGTGTGAATAACTCTTACTCCTGCTAGTCTCTTTTCTTCAATATTAATTACTGGTACTTCAACAGAAGTAGAATCTCCAATTGCAACTGAAGTAACACTTCCCTTTCTGTTTATCCCAACACTTATTTCTCTTTCTATAAGACTAGATATTCTCGAAATAATATCTAAAATTTCCATACTACAGATTTCATCTTTTAAAGTCTTAATGGAATAAATTTGTTCTAATTCTTCAATTATCGACTTTTTTATTCCTTCGATATTTCCATATATCATTAAATCACCTCATATAAGCTATCTTGACAACTTTCATATAATTTTATACTATTAATTCATTAATTACAACATAGTCGAAGCACAATTTATTGGATACAATTACGAATTTTGTATTTAAAAAACAGAATTTAAGTGGTTTAACCACCTAATAATAAACAAATAATAATACTAAAATAAATTAAAAGGAGTTTTTACAATATGGAAGATAAGAAACGTAATATTCTTTTTTCTAAAGAACAAATTGATTCAAGAATACAAGAATTAGGAAAAGCTATAGCTGAAGATTATAAAGGAAAAAACCTTTACGTTTTATCATTATTAAGAGGAAGCTTTGTATATGCTGCAGATTTAGTTAGAGCTATAGATTTAAATGTTAAAGTTGGATTCATGACTACTTCAAGCTACGGTCATAGCGAAACATCTTCAGGAACTGTTAAAGTAGTAAATGATATTCCAGATAATATTGAAGGATGGGACGTTCTTATTGTTGACGATATTGTTGATACAGGAATAACTATGGATTTTGTTGTTAATCATATTCAGAAATTAAAACCTGCATCAATAAAGACTTGCGTTCTTCTTGACAAACCATCAAGAAGAAAGGTTGAAATAAAACCAGACTACTGCTGTTTTGAAATTGAAGATATATTTGTAGTAGGCTACGGATTAAATTACGGTGATTTCTACAGAAACGTTCCTTACGTATTTAACTGGGAAAACTAATTTCACCAAACAAATATAAAATATAAAAAGTGCTGATTTTAGATGTGTATTTTTAATATTCTAAAATCAGCTTTTTGCTTGTAATAATTATAAATAAGTCAAATTAAGTGATACTCCAAAACTTGTTTTTGGTTAGTAGAAAGTAATTATCTCTCACTTTTCCCCAAATCCAATAGTAGTGTTTGGTATTTTCCCAACAATTATTGTATCGGATACTGGAATCTGAGTTGTTACATCTATATCATCATTATTCATAGGAAGTTTCAGCCTTACCTTCGCAGAAATATTTAAGTATACCTTATGCCTTGTCTGATTTATTCCTGCACTTTCAAATTTTGATTCATAACTTGTTGCTATATTTCCTACTGGTTCAATATTGACTTTTATACTTGGACCTAGATTGTAAAATATACTTCTATCACTCATCCATCCAAGTGGAACTTTTATAGTTGCATTATCCATATCTTTAAATGCATTATTACAATTTGTAGATAATTCTGCAGCAATCTTATTTAGTTTTGATGTATCAGCCTGAATCAAAATTATATTTCCTTCATTATCCTTTTCTATTTTGACCATTTCATCATATTTAAAGTCATCATTTAAAATTTTAATACTTTCTTCATTAATTATATTAAGTGTCTGCGAATTTGCCATTATTTCCGCAATTTTGATAACAGCTGGCATAACCTTCCTATCAAAAAATATTAAGATAATATTAAATACAACAAATATTACTATAATACCTAATATAAAAATCAGATACTTGTGGCTTTTACGTTTTGTATAATACTCCATTTACAACACCTTTATATTGAGTTATTCATTTACTCATACTATAATTATGCTATAATAATATAAAATATTATCAAAACACAAACCTTATAGTTAGGAGGATAAGATGGCAGTTAGTAATGGAAGGAAAACAAATAATATTCCTCGCACTCGTGTCAGAACGAAACCCAAACCTAAAAAAAGAAAGAATGTTTTTAAAGGCATATGCTATGGACTACTATTTTGTTTTCTAGCAATTTTCGTAGTTGCTGCAGGATATGTCTTTGCTATTATAAAAACTACGGCTCCACTTGATGTAAATGCTGTATTATCACTTAATCAGCCATCCAGTCTTTATGATAAAGATGGAGTATTTATTGATAATCTGCATACGAATGAAGAAAGATATGTTATCGACTCTAGTAAAATGCCGGCAACATTGAAAAATGCTTTTGTATCAATTGAAGATGAACGTTTTTATTCACACAAAGGTGTTGATGTTCAAAGAGTAGTTGGTGCTGCTTTGTTAGATGTAAAGAAAATTTTAACAGGTAAAAAGGGTCTACATGGAGCATCTACATTAACCCAACAGCTACTAAAAAACACTATATTAACAAATGATGTATCCATAGAAAGAAAAGTAAAAGAGATGTATCTTGCTATAAATCTAGAAAAAAAATTAACTAAAGATCAAATTTTAACAGCTTATTTAAACACTATACCATTAGGTGGTAATGTTTACGGTGTTGAGGCTGCTTCCCTTTTATATTTTAGCAAAAGTACATCTGATTTATCTTTAATAGAATGTGCATATTTAGCGGGTATAACTCAAGCGCCAAGCTACTATAGCGCTTATAATACAAATAACGTAAAAGATCCTACCCCATATATAAATAGAACTCTTACTGTACTTGGTAAAATGTATGAAGAACAATATATTACTGAAGCTGAGTACACAAAAGCAGTTAATGATGTTAAAAATGGAGGACTAGTATTTAAACCAAGTAAACAGGATTATAAATTGAATTATGAATGGTTTGTATACCCTGCTGTATCACAAGTAAAAGAAGACTTAAAAGAAAAATATCACTACTCTGATGATGAAGTTTCAAAATTAATGGTAAATGGTGGTTTAAAAATCTATACTACTATGGATAGAGAACTTCAGGATTATACTCAAGAAACATTAAATAACTACAAGAATTTAAGTATAAGCAATAAAGAAACTTATGATAATGACGGTGTTCCTTTACTTCAAGCTTCTGCTACAATTGTAGATTATAGAGATGGTAAAGTTCTAGCTATGGTTGGGGGAAGAGGTAATCAACAGCCCCAGTCAACAAATAGAGCATACAATGACTTACGACCAATTGGTTCTACAACAAAACCACTTACTGTATATGGCCCTGCATTAGAAGAAGGGGTTATAACAGCAGCTACTGCATTTGATGATGCACCATTAGTTGATAATAAGTTGGATAATGGTAAGACTTATAATCCAAAGAACTCTCCAGATGAATATGCTGGACTTCTTACTGCAAGAGAAGCATTAAAATACTCAAAAAATACTGTTTCTGTTCAAATAGAAGATAAACTTGGATTAGAAACTGGTGTATCTTATGGTGAAAAGTTTGGATTAAAATATAATTCTCACTCTAAATCATCCATTGCTTCTTTAGCTCTTGGTCAGTTTAATAATGATCCAAATGATAGAGATGGTGGAAACACTTATATTTTAGCTGGAGCTTTTGGAACATTTGGTAATGATGGTGTTTATAGAAAACCTATGCTTTATACAAAAGTTGTAGATGCAACTGGAAAAACACTTTTAGATAATTCAAATCCAAAGGAAACTGATGTATTTTCAGAAGAAACAGCATATATCATGTACGATATATTAAAAGGACCTATTTCATATAATGCTGGTGCTGCTAAATGGGGAGAAATGCCTGTGGCAGGTAAAACTGGTACTACAACTGATTCTACAGATTTATGGTTTGCTGGGTTAACTCCTTATCTTTCAGGTTCTGTATGGATTGGTTATGATACTCCAACAAAGCTATCAGGCGGTTCAAGTGGATGTGCTAAACTTTGGGGAATGATCATGAAAAAAGCTCACGAAAAATTAGCAGTTAAAGAAATTGAAGAACCTAGTGGAATTGTTAGAGTTAATGTATGTCAAGATTCTGGTGACCTTCCTACTCCTGGATGTTATAGTGATCCACGAGGAAGCCGTGTTATTGAAGAAATGTTTGCTGAAGGTACTCAACCTACAGAAGGATGTACCACTCATGTATGGGCCAATGTAAATATATTTAACCATAAACTTGCAACAAGAAATACTCCTAGTTTCTTAACTAGAAAACAAGTATTTATAAAGAAAGAGCATCCAAATCCTGTAACAGCAGATTATAATGTAGTCTTACCTTCTGGATATGACTCTTCAAATAATACATCATATAATCATTCAGAACATAATACTGATTCTTCTAATAATACAGAAGATAATAATTCTAATAATAATAGCAATAGTGGTAATGCAGCAGAAGTAACAGATAACAATAATAATTCTAATACTACTAATAATATTTCTCCTGCACCTACTCCACCTGCTAATATAAACAATGTTACTGGTACTATACCTGCTCCAGATACTAATAATCATAATGCAGGTATAACACCTCACACAAATTAAGATATAAGACGAAGAATTGCTTCTTAAATTGAAAGCAATCTTCGTCTTATTTATTTTACCTTGAATGCAAAAATTCCTTTTTTGAATAAAAACTGCAATTATTCTTGCATTTTTATAATTTTCTTCTATCTTTTTTATGAGATTCAGCCGAATACAATTCTTTTCTTTAACTCTATAATCAAAATAATGAATAATCATTTTTAAAATCTTGCATATTTTATATTTGTATTATAAAATATAGTTAATTAAATTTTCGTTAAAAGATTTTACTTTACTTAGATTTTAGGAGGATGGTTATGACAACATTGAGTAATTTAATGGAATTTTTGAATAGTTCAATAACAAAATTTAATGATTTCTTATGGACTTACGTATTAATTGCACCATTAATAATTCTTGGAATATACTTTTCTTATAAAACTGGTTTTGTTCAATTTAGATTTATAAAAGAAATGTTCAGATTATTAGGTGATGGAGCAACTGGCAAAAAAGAAAAAGGCTCTGTTTCATCATTCCAAGCATTCTGTATAAGTACTGCTTCAAGAGTAGGAACAGGTAATCTTGCTGGTATTGCAATTGCAATTTCAATAGGTGGGCCAGGAGCTATATTCTGGATGTGGCTTATGGCATTAATAGGTGCTGCTTCAAGCTTCGTTGAATCAACATTAGCTCAAATTTACAAGCAATCAGATAGAAATGGTGCTTATGTTGGAGGACCTGCATATTATATGGACAAAGCTTTAAATATGAAGTGGATGGGTGTAATATTCTCTATCCTAATAACAATATGCTTTGGATTAGTATTTAACTCTGTACAATCAAATACAATTTCTCTAGCAATCAATGAAGCTTTTGGTGTAAATCAATTTTTAGTTGGTGCTGCACTTACAATAATAACTATATTTATTATTTTCGGTGGAATACATAGAATTGCTAAAGTTTCAGAAATTATAGTACCTATTATGGCTACTTTATACATATTAATTTCTTTATTCGTAGTATTCAAAAACATAAATCATGTTCCAAGCTTAATTCTTACTATAGTTGAAAATGCTTTTGGTGTTAAACAAGCTGTAGGAGGCGGAATTGGTGGTGCTCTTCTTATCGGAATAAAAAGAGGATTATTTTCTAATGAAGCAGGTATGGGAAGTGCTCCTAATGCAGCTGCAACTGCAAAGGTATCACATCCTGTTAAACAAGGATTAATTCAAGCTTTAGGTGTATTTACAGATACTATAATAATATGTAGTTGTACTGCTTTTATAATCTTATTATCAGATATAGATTTATCAAGTGGTTTAACTGGAATTCAATTAACACAAAATGCTTTAAGTTCTCAAATCGGAAGTTTCGGAAGTATATTCATTGCATTATGTGTACTACTATTTGCTTTTAGTTCTATAGTCGGAAATTATTATTATGGAGAAGCAAATATAGAATTCTTAACTAATAAGAAGATTTATTTAACTTTATATAGAGTATGTGTTGCTTTAATGGTCTTATTTGGAGCAACTGTAAGCATGGATATCGTTTGGAATTTAGCAGATATCTTTATGGCCTTAATGGCAATTACAAATCTAATTGCAATAGCTCTTTTAGGTAAATTTGCATTCAAAGCATTAGATGATTATAAAGCCCAAAAGAAAGCGGGAATAAAGGATCCAATATTTAAGGCTTCTTCTATACCAGGCTTAGAAAATGTAACTGAATGGGATTAATTTCTCTAATAAAACTTATATAAAAAGGTGCAGCATTTTGCTGCACCTTTTTATAATCACTTTTAAATTCACTAAAAAAATTACTATATTTATGTAAACTCATACCAAACACAATCACACAATTTAATTCTTAATTTGTCTTAACCTCTTTTTCGAATCCATTTTTTAATATATTAAATACAGTATTATTATCAGCATTCACAAATATTTTCCAAGAAATTTTCTTTCCATCAGAATCATTTCCTTCTACTGTAATCATATAACATAGTTCCTGAATATTATCCGATGTTTTTTCAATTTTATTTGCACAATAAACAAGTTGAATATTATCAGATACTATCCCTTCTCCATTATATGACTCAAATGTTTCTAATGCTTTTTGTTTAGCTTCGCCTTCACTTATATTTATTAGTGGTTCTTTTTCTGTTGTTCTTATAGCCATATTAGAATATCCATCCATATATCCACTTTCCTTATTTATATTTACCTTTATTTCATCAAAATAAAAAGAATACCCATACTTCTCTTTGGTAAATACAAATGAATAATACGGAAGATCTTCCTCATTCTTAACACTTTTTAATGTTATGTCTCCACCATAAATACTTTGAAGATATTTTTCAGCTATAGCTTGAGCTTCTTCTATTCCAATCTTTGTTATATTAGGCTGAGAATCTTTCTTTGCAAATCCTATTACATGTTTTTCTTTATCTAAATCTATTCCATAATATTGAGTTACTACTGTCGAATAAGTAAGTTCAGTTTTATTATTTGCCGACTTAACTTTCTCATATTTTATATCTGATAAATCAATATCTGTATTCACTGCATTAATTGAATACAATTTCTCAATGAATTCTTTAGATTTTCGAACATCATCAACTCCAGGCCATAAAAATTTATATGCTGTTATACCTGATACAACTAACAATACAATCAGTAATGTAGTCACTTTAAAGTTAATATTTTTTACCCTCATAAACTAGCTCCTTATATCTTTATATTCCCTTTATTTATTATATCATATCTTCTTTAATTATTTGTAAAATTATAATTATAACTTATTTGTAAATATATCCCTCCAAAAATCATATTATTTTAGCATAATTATCATAATTGTACTCTTTAATTGAAAAAATATATTGATTTTTCTATGCAAAATATATATAATTATCCTTGTTTGTTTAGTAATCTTAAACTTATGGTTTAGTAAAAGTGATTATGATAAATTGATTAGTAGGTGAAATTATGCAAATAGGGGAAAAAATTCGAGTACTCCGAATGGAAAAACAATTAACTCAAGAGGAGCTTGCCAATAGATGTGAATTATCAAAAGGATTTATTTCTCAAGTAGAAAATGACCTGACCTCTCCATCCATTGCTACTCTAATTGATATCCTTGAAATATTAGGGACTAACCTTCCTGATTTCTTCAGTGATTCAAAAGAAGAAAAAGTAACATATACTAAAGATGACATGTTTGAAAAAGATGATGATGAATTAAAATATTCTTTAATGTGGCTTATTCCTAATGCTCAAAAGAATGAAATGGAACCAATCATGATTACACTTCAACCTGGCGGACAGTATATCGAGGAAGAACCTCATGAAGGTGAAGAATTTGGATATGTTCTATCTGGAAGCATAATTCTTCACTTAGGAAAAAAGAAATATAAAGTAAAAAAAGGGGAAAGCTTTTATTATAAAGCTAAAGTAAATCATTATATTGCTAACGCCGGAAAAACACCAGCAAAGGTAATTTGGATCAGCACTCCCCCATCATTTTAAACAGTAGAAAGAGGTGTTTTTTATGAGTGAAAACATTATTGAACTAAAAAATATTACTAAAGCTTATGGTGATAATATAGTATTAGATAATTTATCTTTAAACATTAAGAAAAATGAATTTTTAACATTATTAGGACCAAGTGGATGTGGGAAAACTACTACACTAAAAATAATTGCTGGATTTGAAAATGCTGATTCAGGACAATTAATGTTTAAAAATGAAGATATTTCATCATTACCACCATACAAAAGACAGGTTAATACGGTGTTCCAAAAATACGCTCTATTTCCACACATGAGTATTTTTGATAATGTGGCATTTGGTTTAAAATTAAAAAAATTACCTAAAGACGAAATTAAAAGTAAAGTTGAAGAAATGTTAAAACTTGTCGCATTAAGTGGCTTTGGTAATAGATCAGTTGACTCTCTTAGTGGTGGTCAACAACAAAGAGTCGCTATTGCAAGAGCTCTAGTAAATAAACCTGAAATATTACTTCTTGATGAACCTCTTGCAGCTCTTGACTTAAAGCTTAGAAAAGAAATGCAGATAGAACTTAAAAAAATTCAAAAAGAAGTTGGTATTACATTCGTATTTGTAACTCATGATCAAGAAGAAGCTCTTACTATGTCTGATACTATTGTAGTTATGAATAAAGGGGTAATTCAACAGATGGGAACACCTCAAGATATATACAATGAACCAGCTAATGCTTTTGTTGCTGATTTCATAGGAGAAAGCAATATTATAAGTGGTACAATGTTAGAAGATTTCAAAGTTAATTTTTGTAATAAAGATTTTGAATGTGTTGATAAAGGATTTGAAGCAAATGAACCTGTTGATATTGTAATAAGACCTGAAGATGTAACAATTGTAAGCAGTGATAAGGGAATGATACAAGGTACTGTTACTTCTATTATATTTAAAGGAGTTCATTATGAAATAACTGTAAAAACTGAGTGTACTGAATTTATTATTCACAGCACTAAATCAGCTAATGTAAACAGTCATGTTGGATTAGATATATATCCAGAAGATATTCATATAATGAAAAAGAGTGATAGAAATGAATAATAAGAAAAAAACATCAATAGCTGCATATCCATACTTTGCATGGAGCGCAATTTTTATAGTAATTCCCTTATTAATAGTTTTATTTTTTAGTTTTACAATTAAGACTGATTCAGGCTATGTATTTTCATTAGAAAATTATAAAAGATTAATGGATTCACAATATATAAGTATTTTTCTAAGATCAATATGGCTTGCACTTATTTCAACTGTTGCATGCTTAATAATAGGCTATCCAGTTGCATATATAATTTCTAAGATGAAACCTAGTAAAAGAAACTTCTTAATCATGCTTTTTATTCTTCCAATGTGGATGAATTTTCTTCTTAGAACTTATGCTTGGGTACCAATACTAGGTAAAACAGGCATTATAAATGTTTTCCTTAGTAAATTTGGAATTCAGCCAATATCATTTTTATATAATGATTTTGCAGTTCTTTTAGGTATGGTATATAATTTCTTACCATTTATGGTATTACCTTTATATACTACTTTAATTAAAATGGATGTTAATTTAATTAATGCTGCTGCTGATTTAGGTGCAAATAGATTTCAAGTATTTGAAAAAATAATTTTACCACTTAGTGTACCTGGAATATTTTCAGGTATAACAATGGTGTTTATGCCAGCTGTATCAACTTTCGTAATTTCAAGACTTCTTGGTGGCGGACAATACATGCTTTTAGGAAACCTTATTGAACAACAGTATACAACTATGGGAGACTGGAACTTCGGTTCTGCAATTTCAATATTCATGATGATTATAATATTAATCTTCATGGCAATATCATCCAAATTTGATAGAACATCAAAAACTGAAGGCGGTGGACAGTTATGGTAAGTAAAATTGAAAATTTAATAAAAAGATGCTACTTGTTCATAATCTTCTTATTTTTATATATTCCTATATTCACACTTATAATTTTTTCATTTAATGAATCAAAGACCATGGGACATTGGACAGGATTTTCATTAAAATGGTATAAAGAATTACTAAATAATGACAGACTTATTTCTGCTTTATATTATACTATACTTATTGCAGTATTAGCTTCTGTTATTGCCACTATAATTGGCACAATAAGTGCCCTTGCAATATCACAAATGAATGGTAAAATGAAGGCTTTAATTTTAAATATTAATTATTTACCTGTATTAAATCCTGATATAGTTACTGGTATTGCTCTTATGAGTTTATTTATCTTTTTAAACTTTAATTTTGGTTTTACAACAATGCTTTTAGCACATATTACATTTGATATACCTTATGTAATACTTTCAGTTCTTCCTAAAATAAAGCAGCTTCCTGAAAACACGTTAGAAGCTGCAGCTGATTTAGGAGCTACTCCACTATATACATTCTGGAAAGTTGTAATACCACAAATAAAGCCTGGTATATTTGCTGGTTTTCTAATGGCATTTACAATGTCTATTGATGATTTTGTAATCAGCTTCTTTACTACAGGTCCTGGAGTAACAAATCTTTCAATTGAAATATATTCAATGGCAAGACGTGGTATTAAACCTGAAATTAATGCACTTTCAACTTTAATGTTTATAACAGTACTTATATTACTATTAATAGTAAATAAAAAACAAAACTTAGCAGAAGAATAATTTTAAGCACAGAAAGTGAGTATTTATACTTCACTATCTGTACTTAACTTAATTTAAAGATAGAGGTGAATAAATTGAAAAAATTCAAAACACTTGGAGCACTTGCTTTATCATCATTACTTACAATGAGCCTTTTTTCAGGATGCGGTAAGTCTGAAACTTCTAATAACGACGATATAATTTATTTCTACAATTGTGGAGATTATATAGATGAAGACTTATTAACTAAATTCACTGAAGAAACTGGAATAAAAGTTGATTACTCTACTTATGATACAAATGAAATTATGTATCAAAAATTAAAAAGTTCGCCTGGAACATATGACTTAGTAGTACCATCAGACTATATGATTGAAAAAATGATAAAAGAAGATATGCTTGAAAAATTAGATTTTAATGAAATTCCAAATTATAAATATGTGGATGAGGAATTTAAGAATCTTGCGTATGACCCTGAGAATGAATACTCTGTCCCATATATGTGGGGAACAATAGGATTAATATATAATCCTGATGTGGTTACTGACCCTGTTGATAGCTGGGATATACTTTGGAATACTAAATACGCCAACAATCAAGTTATAATGTTCGATTCTATGAGAGATAGTCTTGGTATAGCACTTAAGAAATTAGGTTATTCTATGAATTCTACAGATCCAGCTGAAATAGAAGCTGCAACACAAGCTCTGATTGAGCAAAAAAGAACTATGGACCCTCTTTACTATGTTGATGAAGTTAAAGATAAGATGATAACAGAAGAGGCTGCAATAGCTCCTGTATGGTCTGGAGATGCCGCATATATAATAAGTGAAAATCCAAAATTAAAATTTGTCCTACCTAAAGAAGGTACAAATAAATGGTTTGATGCTATGGCCATTCCTAAAGGTGCAAAGCATAAAGAAAATGCTGAAAAGCTTATAAACTTTTTATGTAATCCTGAAAACGCGCTTCAAAATGTTGAATATATTGGATACTCAACTCCAAATAAGGCAGCTTATGAAATGTTAGATGATGAAGTTAAAAATAATGAATCATTCTACCCTCCAAAGAGCGTTCTTGATAAATGTGAAGTATTCGTGGATATTGGTGATAAATTAAAACTTTATGATGATGCATGGATGAAAGTAAAAACTTCAAGATAATATAAAAAAGATAGTCAGATTTGTCAATAAATCTGGCTATCTTTTTTTATATAACTAATTATTACTTACTTCTGGAAACCAAAGTTTAATTTCTCTTGCTGCACTTTCAGGGTCATCTGAAGCATGCACACAATTTTCAGTTTTACTTCTTGCATATTTATTTCTTATAGTTCCTGGTGCCGCATCATCAGGACTTGTAGCTCCATTGATAGCTCTTACTCTCTTAATAGCATCTTCTCCTTCAAGAATAATAGCACATAAAGGGCTTCTTGTTATATATGTTATAAGTTCTTCATAAAAGTCTTTTCCTTTGTGTTGAGAATAATGCTTTTCGGCTAGATCTCTTGTTGCAGTCATAAGCTTTAGAGCTTTAACTTTTAGCCCATTATCCTCATAAACACTTATGATATTTCCTATTAAATTTCTTTCTACTCCATCTGGCTTTATTAATGCCATACTCTTTTCGATCATATTTTCACCCTACTTTCATGTAATTATTTCATATTCAAGTATTATTCCCATGACATGAGATATTATACTAAATTTTTTGAAAATTATAAATACTTCTATATACTATTCAAAGCATAATTTCTATATTCCATTTGATTAATTGTATATATTATTTAATCTTTTATTTTATTTTCTTCAATTATATGCTTAATAATTTAATATTCTTATAAATTTAATTCAATTTTTATCAACTTAATAATTTGTAGTCATTATGATATAATATATTTATAAATTATAAATTATAAATCATATAATTCATATTAAATTTCATACTTTATTATTTAAGGAGGCTTTTAACTGTCAAAAATAATCTATAAAAATATA
>DPOH01000144.1 GCA_003539755.1 Clostridium sp. | reverse complement strand
GAAGAAGAAGATACAGACTGAACCGTTATAAAAGACTTGTTATAGAAGCAGGACTATTTACAGAAGAAGAATATAACAGATTGTACGATAACTATACAGATATATGGAAAAGTAGAGAAGAAGCGTTGGATAGAAAGCTTACGAAAGAAGAATTTGTAAAAATATTGAAATACTTATGCAAAATGAGAGGCTTTAAATCTAATCGAAAAAATAAAGCAAAGGACAAAGAAACTGGAAAAGTTATAGCAAGCATTAATGAAAATAAAAAAAGGATGCAAGAGTTACATTCTAGAAATGTTGCTGAATACATAAATGAAGTTAATAGAACTACAGGTGATAAATATTCAGTTTGTAGGAATAAAGATAAGAACTATAATTTATGTGTAAATAGAGAAATGATTGAAGATGAAATTAAAAAGTTATTCGAAAATCAAAGAAAATTAGGAGCAACATTTGCAAGTATAGAATTTGAAGAAAAATATTTAGAAATTTTTAATGCTCAGAGACCATTTGCTAAATTTGAAGACTTAGAAAATTTAGTAGGATATTGTACGTATGAAAATAAAGAAAAAAGAGCTCCTAAAAATTGTATTTCAGCAGAAGAATTTAAATTATATGATAATATTAATAAATTATCTATATTTAACAATGGAAAATCAAGAAAGCTTACAGATGAAGAAAGAAGATTAATGGTAGATTTAGCTTATAAGAAAAGTGAAATTAAATATAAGGATATACGAAAATTATTAAATCTTAATGAAAACGAAAGTTTTTCGGGATTAACATATAACGAAAATAATAAAATTGATAAAACTGAGAATGTAAAGTATATATCTATGTATGGATATCACGAGATAAGAAAAGCGATTGAAAAAGAATTAGGTAAAAAGTATTTTGATCACATGAAAAATAATAGAAATCTTATGAATAATATAGCATATGTACTTACTCTTAGTACAACTGATGAAGAAGTATTAGAGCAATTAAAGATGAGAGAAGTTAATGATGAAATTGCAAAGGCTGTAGTTGGTATTTCATTTTCTAAATTTAATAACTTATCAATTAAAGCTCTTGAGAATATATTGCCATATGTAAAAGAAGGAGATTATTATAATGTAGCATGTGAAAAGGCGGGATACAATTTCAAAGAAACATATGAAGGTGAAAAAACAGTAAAGCTTCCAGATATTGAAGCAGATAAAATAAGAAATCCAGTAGTAGCTAGATCATTATCTCAGCTGATAAAGGTCATTAATTCTATAATAGAAATATATGGTTCACCGGCGGCTATTCATATAGAACTTGCAAGAGACTTATCTAAAAATCATGATAAGAGAAAAGAGATTAAGAACAAGCAAGATGAAAGCAGAGCTGCTAAAGATAAACTTAAAAATGAGCTCAAAGAATTATTAACAGTAGAAAACCCAAGTGAAACAATGATTTTAAAATATAGGCTATGGAAAGAGCAGAATGGAGAATGTGCATATTCACAAATGAGAATACCTTTTGAAGATTTGTATAAATTAGGTATGTACGAAATAGATCATATAATTCCAATAAGTAGAAGTTTTGATAATAGTTACAGTAATAAAGTTGTAGTAAAAGTAAATGAAAATCAAAATAAGGGAAATAAAACTCCGTACGAGTATTTTGGAAACGATGAAGCTAGATGGAGTAGATTTCAAGTATGGGTTGAAAATAGTAATTTAAGCAATAAAAAGAAAAATAATCTATTAATTGAAAAGTTTTCTGAAGAGGATTGGAAAACTAGGAATTTAAACGATACAAGATATATTTCAAAGTATATAAATAAACATATAAGCGACAGATTAGTATTCAGAGAAAGTAGTATAAAAAAGAAAGTGACATGTATTAATGGAAAGGCTACTTCATATTTAAGAATTTGCTGGCATCTAAAAAAGTCTAGAGAGAGCGACAAACATCATGCTTTGGATGCTACAGTTATAGCATGTGCAACAGATCAAATGATACACAGAATATGTGAATTTAATAAAGCATTAGAATTGAAATATACAAAAAATGAAAATGATAAAGACAAAAAATATTTAACCAAAGAAGAACTTAAAGAGTTAAGAAAACAAATTCCAAAACCATGGAAGAATTTTTCACAGGAATTGAAGATACGTTTAAGTGATGATCCAATAAAGGAGTTAGAAGATAATAAGTTTTATACATATGATGAAGAATTTATTAAGGAAAATGTAAAACCTATATTAGTTTCAAAGTATAAAAACAGAAAAGTTAAAGGTGCTTTTTTTAAGGAAAAAGTTTATTCGCCAAAATCATTTGTCTGTAATAAGCAAATAATTAAGAAAAAATTATGTGATTTGAAATTAGAGGATATGGAGAATATATATAACTATGCTACAGATAAAAAATTGTATGATGCTATAAATGAGAAATTAAAAGAAAATGGAGGTAATGCAAAAGAAGCATTTAAAGATGAATTTAGAAAGCCTACAAAGAATGGAGAATTAGGTCCGGTTGTAAAAAGCATAAAAATATTATCAAGAGTATTGTCAAAGGATATGGTAAGCATAAACAATGGCTTTTCATGTAAAGATGGACTTGTAAGGTTAGATATATATATTAAAGATAAATCATATTATTGTGTTCCAATATATAGAATAGATATTGCAAAAGGACAAATACCTAACAAAGCTGTTGCAGCTAAAAAAAATGAAGATGAATGGGATGAAATTACAGAAGAATTTAAGTTTAAATTTTCATTGTATAAAAATGACCTAATAGAGATTAAATATAAGAATAATCAAAGAGTCTTCGGGTATTACAATGCTATTGATATAAATGCAGCGTAAATAAAAAGAGGACGGCACGATAATTCAAAAAATTTTGTATGTAAAGGAGTTAAGTCTGGAGTTATTGAATTCAATAAGTTTGAAGTAGATATGCTTGGAAACTATCATAAAGTAAGGAGGTAGCTTATTAAATTGAGTTTTAGAAGTGTAATAATTACAAATTCATGCAATTTAGCTGTTAAAGATAGAAGTCTTACTATAACTAATAATGAAAAATATAAAATTCCACTAGAAGATATTAATACATTAGTTATTGATGGTATAGGGATAACAATAACAAATAACTTATTAAGTGATTTGGCTGATAATAATATTTCTGCAATAATATGTGATAAAAAGCATTTACCAAATACAATAATTCTACCATTAAATTCTCACTATAAGGCATATAAGATAATAAAAGAACAATTAGAATTAACAGAACCATTTAAGAAAAGAATATGGCAGCTATTAATTAAACAAAAGCTTATGAATCAAGGAATTTGTTTGGAATTATTAAATTTAAATGGTGCAGAGAATTTATTTAATTTGAAAAATGATGTTAGGACTGGAGACTTAACTAATAGAGAATCAGTAGGAGCAAGGTTTTATTTTAAGGTTTTATTTGGAGAAAATTTCAAAAGAAGCAACGAGGATATAGTTAATTCAGCATTGAATTATGGCTATACAATAATGAGAAGCGCAATCGCTAGAGCATTAACATCACATGGTTTTAATTGTTTACTAGGGGTTAATCACTGTAATGAATTAAATAGTTTTAATTTAGCTGATGATTTTATAGAACCTTTTAGACCTATTGTTGATTTATGGGTATATAAAAATGTGTTACAACAAAATGAATTTACAAAGAAGCATAGAATCGAACTAATAAATCTATTAAACTATGAATGTGTTATTAATAATGGAAATCAATCTATATTAAATGCTATAAATATAATGATAGGTTCGTATTCTACTTGTTGCTTTAATAATAACTATCGATTATTAAAATTACCAGTAATAAAGGCATTGAAGTATCATTTATATGAATAATAGATTTATGAGATTATTAGTATTTTTTGATTTACCAGTTGTAAAGTATGAAGATAGAAAACAATATCAAAAGTTTAGAAGATTTTTAATTAATGATGGCTATTGTATGATGCAGTTTTCTGTATATTCAAGAATATGCAATGGCATAGATGGAGCCAATAAGCATATTTCTAGATTAGTTAAAAATTTACCAACTAAAGGATCGGTAAGATATTTACAGATAACTGAAAAACAATATGAACAAATGAAGTTCGTAGTTGGAAAGAAAAAAGCACAAGAGGATAAAGTAAAAGCTACACAATTAAGTATTTTTTGATGATATTTCTTTGTGTAATTGTAATAAGATAAAAAGAAGTAAAGTATCCCTAAATTCTCCTAAAAAATTTGGGGATACTTTTTGCATAAAGAATTGTTTTAAGATCTATATTGGCTATAAAAATAAATAGTATTTACTAAGCCTGCAATAAGTAAAATTAATAAAAAACTACTATGCTTTGAATAAAATTAATAAATAATCAACTATAATTTTTAGTGATAAAATCCCTATAATCTAGTAAATTACAGGGATTACAGCTTGAGCATTATAGTATATCCAGATTTTATAAGGAACTATACCGGAAAAGTGCAACAAACTATACATTCTGTAATTATAGTATATCCAGATTTTATAAGGAACTATACCTGAATTAATGAAGTATATTAAAGGACCTGAATTATAGTATATCCAGATTTTATAAGGAACTATACCCTTCATCTTTTTCATTATTTAGTCTTGTACATTATAGTATATCCAGATTTTAATTATTATAACTTATTGCAGTGGTAACAATTTAGAATGTATTTTATATAAGTAATATTATTGGGTATTTATAATTTTAATATAGTATCAAGTTTTTTATGAATTAATGAATATTATTTAAATATATGTCTATAATACAGAAAAAGGAAGTAGACATATGAATAAAAAAACTATTATACATATTAGGTTGGATGTGGGTATTACATCTGTCGGATGGTCTGTTATTAATATAGAGAAGCAAAGGATAGAAGACTTAGGAGGTAGAACATTCCCAGGAGTGGAAGATCCTAAAACAGGATTACCACTTGCAGCAGTTAGAAGAAATGCACGGGGGAGTAGAAAGCGTATCAGAAGAAGAAGATACAGACTGAAACGTTATAAAAGACTTGTTATAGAAGCAGGACTATTTACAGAAGAAGAATATAATAGATTGTCTAATAACCATATAGATATATGGAAAATGAGAGAAGAAGCATTGGGTAGAAAGCTTATGAAAGAAGAATTTGTAAAAGTTATAGCAAGCATTAATGAAAATAAAAAAAGATGCAAGAGTTACATTCTATTTGATTATTTATTTTCTTCAAAGTGAATAAGATGTTTTATTTCGAGGGAACATATGTTTGTAGAATTGGAAGACTTAGATTTTAAGGAGTACTGTAAATAAGTTTATACTCAGAGAATTGAATTAAAAGGTGGTTATTATATATGGATTATATGAAATATTTTTTTGATATTTATTCTCAAGAAAATATAAGATTAAAACGTCAGATTGTAGGTGATATAATAAAGAATTTGCTTATCTCAAGACAGGTAGTAGATATTGATACTTTTAATATTATGGCTGGAAGTTTGAGAAGGGCAAGTCAGATTTCTAGTAAGGAAATATTTGATATATATTGTAAAATTGCCAATGATTATAAAATAGATAATGATGTTACTGAATTTTACCAAAAGAATAATAAGGATATATTAGAGAAATCAGTATTAACATGGAAACAAGTGCAAAAACTATTTCATAATAAAATAATAAAAGCTAAGATTATCCATTATCATGTTAATGGTAAATTCAAGGTGGCAGATGAACTTATAGTTTTAGGGATAATAAAAAATACAAATGATGTTGAAAGGGCTAAATGTTTTTGTGGAAAAAATGAAGTTATAGCTTATACAATGGAGTCTGAATTAAAATTTTAGTTAAATTAAAGATAAAAATAATAAGAAAAATAATATGGATGCAGGCAAAATAGTATTTGCCTGCATTTTTCATAAAAGTATTGTTTTAATAGCTCTGAAATATGCATTGAACGAGGTGATTAGAATGAGATAAGTCTTTCTCTTTTTTAAATTCTAAATATTTTATCAATAAAAACTGTAAAGGTGGTAAATACTTAGGGTATAGGAAATTGAAAGGGTGATTAGGATGTTAGGAGAAGAGCTAATAAATAAACAATATGGAAACTTAGTAATAAAGTACATATATATAAATGAAAATGATAATAGAATATATGCACACTGTAAGTGTACATGTGGAGAAACAGTAGAATTAAGAGTTGATAATATATATTCTGGTTTGGCTAGAAAAAGTTGTGGGATAAATGGTAAGCATAAAAAAAATATAGTAGGCAAGAAGTATGGAAAACTTACTTTATTGGGAATGTATTACAAAGAGGAAGGAGGAAGAAAGAGAAAGTTTGGGCATTTTGAATGTGAGTGTGGTAATACACTAGATGTAAGATTAGATAGTGTTATAAAAAATGATAATACTGGGAGAAAAAGTTGCGGATGTGATATTAAACATTCCGGGGGAAGGCATAAAGAGGATTTTCCTAAGAATAATTTGATAGGAAATACTTATGGAAGATTAACAGTGATAGATTATGTTGGAAAAAGAAAAGGGAAGAATGAATGGTTATGCAAATGTAATTGTGGAAATGAAAAAGAAGTAAAAGCTAGAGGTGATTTATTAAAGAGTGGCAAAGTAAGGAGTTGCGGATGTCTAGTAAAAGAATTAAAGGGACCGGAGCCCAATCCAGATAGAGAAGATGCAGTAATAAAAAAAAGATATGTCGAATTAAAGAAAAGAATTAAAGAAAAGGGAGGCAATTTGACATTTAATGAGTTTAAAGAAATAGAAAAAGGTAAATGTTTCTATTGTGGTGAAACTAATACGATTACGGATGCGTTGTCGGGAAAAAAGTTTGAATTAGTAGGTGTAGATAGGCTTAATTATACCAAGGGATATACAGTAGATAATGTGTGTGGATGTTGCAGCACATGTAACTATCTTAAAAATAAGTTAGATAAAACTAGTTTTTTAAATAAAGTAAAAGCAATTCATTTTTTCGTTTTTGAAAATAAAGAATATATATAATGAAAATAAATTATACAATAAAAATGAATTTGCTATTATTGTCGAAAATAGAGAGAGGGACTATAAAATACATGCTAAAAAGAAAGATATAAACTATAATTTGGATCAAGAATTTATTGGAGAAGAAATAAAAAAACCATGTACTTATTGCGGAGGATATTTTGGAGTTACAATAGATGGCCAGAATTACAATGGTTTAGATCGGAGAAATAATGGAGACTATAGTAAAGAAGAGTGTGTAAGTTGTTGTAAAACTTGCAATTTGTCAAAAGGGAAAATGACGCAAAAGGAATTTATTGAACATATTGAAAAGATATACAATAATGTGAAAAATAATTAATTCTGGAATGATTGCAGGATAATGAAGGTGAATTAAGTCTACTATATTTCTAAAAGTTAATAATATAATAGCCAGAACAATAGTTATGTTTATTTATATTATATAATTAATAATTACCTGGAGTATAATTGTCATATTTAGTATTAAGGTAGTGGAGCATATCTATCAAGAATACTTTTGAATCTTGAATAAGATTAGCTGTCTGTCCATGGCAATATACATTCCTTAAATAATAAAGAGTTGGTGTAAGCTCACTTCCAACAGGGGTCATAAGAAGCATATTATAGAGAGTTTGAAAATAAAAAATACATATAAAGCTATTAGAAAATCTATCTCTGTTCTCAATAAGAGAATTAAAGCTGTCTTTATAATTGTTATTTGGAAGATGTACAGTAGAGGCTATGTTAATAATTATATTTATAAACTTTGAAATCTCACTTTCAATATATTTTACAGAAGGATTAGCAAAGTTATCTTCATACTTATCTGATTCTGCAATAGAATCATCATATGATTTACTTGAGCTATTCAATTGATTAGATTTAATTGTGTTATCAATTTGAACTTTTGAAGCTGAAGTTTTTTGCCATACAATGTTATATCCAAGAGAATGGGCTAGCTCAACAACTTCAGTATACTTAATAGTGCCTCTGGTAAGCTTATTATTAAGATTATGCTTTGAAATCTTATTGTCATCAGTTCTATGTCTATTTATTAAATTAATAACATCAACCAGTGTTTTATGTTCTTCAATCAAATAATGCTTTATTATTTGCTTAATATTATCTTCCAATATATACTCCTCCCTGTATTTTGGATAAATGTATTAATATATTCCTTATTCTTAATAAGAATAGGTATGTGTACTTTTGTAAGTAAGGTACACATATATAATAACATAATTTGTAACTATGTGTAATTGGGATGATTAGTTCATATTGTAAATTGGATGTGTATACAAAAAATAAATAAGTACACTTAAAAGTGTACTTTATAGGAGTAATATATATTTATCAACATAAAACTATGAAAATGGGAAAATATATACTAAGTTTAAAAATAAAATAACAAAATAAATATTCCATATATTGACAATGGTAAATGTAATAGTATACAATTATTTTGTAAGAAAAAAAGGCAACAACTAAAATTTACCACCAATCTCTGATCAAGATTAGTATAACATTAAGTTGCGCCCAATTTCAAGAGAGGAGGGGGAACTTGATGGAAATTTATGATAAAGATGAAAGTATAAAAGAATATATGAAAGACTTATTATTAGAAAGATTGAATTTTATACTTAATAGTTTTATTAAAGTAACAGAAGAGGAAGATTTCAATAGCTTCATGGATAGTATTGTAAGTAATATTAATAAGGAAAATTATGAACATTTGAATGAAATGTCAAAGATATTCAATATTATGTATACAATAGAACATGCTTAATAAATAGATTATAAAGATAGCTATTATTAATGGCTATCTCTTTTATATACTTGATTTATTGATGTGAAATATAATGATAAATAATTAACATATTACTTGATAAAATCATTGCAGTAATTTTTGGAGTACAGCACATCCAGCCCAGCCTCCACCAATAATAATAACCTTCATATAAATCTCCTCCCTTCAAAAATAGCTCTTGGGTCTAGCTGTTCTTTGCAGAATCTTTTAACTCTGTGACCGGAAAATCTTGCGGTACATGCTCCACAGATGCCTTCACCACAGCACATTTTAAAATTATTACAGCATGAAAGGGTTACATCCTTTCTATCTATTTTATTCAAGAAATCAATAACATTGTAAGTTAGAATATCAGCACCAGCTAAATGAATGTGATTTACACCATCTTTTAAAGCATCTTTTATAATAACTTTTGCATGGTCAGAAAGCTGTCCTTTTTCTAAAAGATTATATTCACTATAAGGAATTGAGAACTCATCTAAAAAATCTTTAGCAAAATCAAAAGAAAAAGTACCATTGTCAATAACAACTTTAATTTCATTATTTTGAGAAACTAGTTTTCTGATTACGGGCATCATAGGGGCAAGACCAATTCCTCTTCCTAAAATTAATGATTTTTTATTTATTTGAGTATTTATATTTCTAAGTCCAAATACACCATTCCAATAATGGCCTCTTATACATATGTTTTCATTTTCCTTTGTTTCTAAAAATTTTGAGGTTTTTATGCCACGTATTTCTATAGCTACTGTAAGAATATCTTTATCAATATCACTGTGCATAATTGAAATAGGAACATCAAAGTATTTATTTTCATCAGTTTGTATAAATATATAGCTGCCTGGCTTACATAAATCTATAGCAAGTTTATGAGGAACATTAAAACTAATCATTATGACAGTATCATCATAATTTATAACTTTATTTACTAAACAGTTATAAGATTTACGACCTTCTTTTGCCTTATTATTGTTGTTATGCAATTCCTGATAAATGCAGACGCCTTTCCAATTTAAGCAGTCGCAGAAGTTTTCACCCTGACATTGTGAACAAATTAGACATTCTCCAGTTTCTGCAAGTTTACAAGGACAAAATTCAGTTCCACAATCAATACATTCTATAGCTTCTTTAATCATTTTTACTCCTATAGATAAAATTGCTTCTCATATTAGATTATTTCAAATTTCTTAAATTGCTACCGATTTAAGAAAAAATGTTTATATTCTTTGTTAAGATAATTAAAAAATAAGGGATATTTGTACTGACTAGATATAAAAGGAAAGTAACTAGAATTTATAAGTGGAAAATAATATTTTAAGTTTATTAATATTATTAATTAGATGCTTGCAGAAATAAAATTTTCGTGTAAAGACATATATAAATTAAGAATATATTAATAAATGATCATATTATATATGAAAATGTTAATTGAGTTGTAAAAGAATATAAATATTGTCAAAAAAATAAAATAAATAAAAGCAAAATGTCATAAATGATAAAAAAGTGTACAAATCATTGAAAATAAGTTATTATTTTAATGTAAAAATTAAAAAAATTATATGGGGAGAGTAAAATATGTCACAAAATAACGACAAGAAAATTATGTGGTACACGCTTGCATTTATGGCGTTTTCAGGTGTTTGGGGCTTTGGTAATGTTATAAATGGATTTTCTGAATACAATGGACTAAAAGCAATTGTATCTTGGTTAATCATTTTTGCAATCTATTTTGTACCTTATGCCTTAATGGTAGGAGAATTAGGTTCTGCCTTTAAAGAATATGGTGGAGGAGTTAGTTCGTGGATTCATGAAACAATTGGTCCAAGACTTGCTTATTATGCAGGGTGGACATATTGGATTGTTCATATGCCTTATATTTCACAAAAACCATCTAGTTTCATGATAGCTACAAGCTGGGCTATATTTCAAGATGCTAGAATAAGTAAAATGAGTCCAATGCTTTTACAAGTTTCATGCCTTGTTATATTTATAATAGGAATTATAATTGCTTCAAAGGGATTAAATCCTCTTAAGAAATTATCTGCACTTGCTGGAACATCAATGTTTGTAATGTCTATTTTATTTATTATATTAATGATAGCTGCACCAGCAATAACTAATGCAAACTTAAATTCAATAGACTGGTCTTTAGATACATTTATGCCGACTTTTGACGTAAAGTTTTTCACTAGTCTTTCAATATTAGTGTTTGCAGTTGGAGGATGTGAAAAGATATCACCATATGTAAATGAAATGAAAGATCCATCAAAGGGATTTTCAAAAGGTATGATTACTTTAGCAATAATGGTAGCTGTATGTGCAATACTTGGAACTATTTCTCTTGGAATGATGTTTGATTCAAATAATGTACCTAATGATTTAATGACTAATGGTGCTTATTATGCATTCCAAAAGCTTGGTGAATATTATCATTTAGGAAATGTATTTGTTATTCTTTATGCTATAACAAATATGATAGGACAACTTGCAGTTCTTATAATTTCTATAGATGCTCCACTTAGAATGTTACTTGCTAATGCTGATAGAAATTATATACCAGACGCATTATTCAAGAAAAACAAAAATGGAGCATATATCAATGGTTATAAGCTTATATTTGTAATAGTATCAATTCTTATAATAGTACCTGCTTTTGGTATAGGAAGTGTTGATGATATTGTAAAATGGCTTGTAAAATTAAATGCAGTATGTATGCCACTTAGATACTTATGGGTGTTTGTAGCTTATATTGCCCTTAAGAAGACTGGAGAAAAGTTTGGAAGAGAATATTTCTTTGTTAAAAATAACATATTAGGAATTATTATTGGAGCATGGTGTTTTGTATTCACAGCATTTGCTTGTATAGGTGGAATGTATTCAGAAGATATATTTAAGCTTGTATTAAATATAGTTACACCATTTGTATTAATTGGATTAGGATTAATTATGCCTAAGA
>DPOH01000149.1 GCA_003539755.1 Clostridium sp. | reverse complement strand
TCTATCACAGCTGGATTTACACATGCACAAGATTCAGGATCGGTTATCGTTTGTTTATCTATTAATATTAAAAAAATTAATGTTTTTATTAATTGGTATTTTTTTGCAGATTGAAAAGCTGTATAATATAAGTAAATAGATATTAAGAAAAAGAGATGATCAATATGGTTTTATGTGATGAAATTTTTGCACTTAATAATTCAGTTGATTTTCTCAAAATATATGATGGAAAAAGACCTTACTATGGAGGTACCCAGTCATGGTTTGAAAATTATGTCTTAAGAAAAGTAGGATGTAGCATAGTTGCAGCAGCAAATATAACAGCATATATTGCAAAAAAAATTAAAAATCAAATATTGTATAATTATGAAGATATGAGTAAGGAAAATTTTCTTGACCATATGGAGAGTGTAGCAAAATTTATTCATCCTGATGTAAAAAAAGGTGTAACTTCAGTATCTTATTTCAATAATGAAGTTATAAAGTTTGCTAAGGATAAAGGAGTGACTATACAGGCACGTATGATTACTACTGAAGATGATTTTGATAATATACGGTTGTTTGTAGAGGAAGGTTTAAAAAAAGACCAGCCTATAGCTTTACTTATGCTTAAAAACGATATACTTAAGGAGTTTGATTGGCATTGGATGACTGTAACTAAGCTTTTTAAAAATATGGACAAGTACTATGTTGATTTTTCAACATGGGGGGAGAGAAGGATTTTTACTTTAGAAGATTTTTATAAGTACAGCAGTTTTGGGGCATTAACATATTTTGAAGTTGTTGAATAGCAGTCATTATTATTTATTTTTAGAAATTATAATAATCAAATAAATCATCAAGAACTTTATTTAAGCTTCCTGATGATTTATTTTTTTAGAGTGATAATTTTGTATAAAACTATATTGGCATTATAGTTTTAAAATTTGTAAGTATTTATATCTATAAATTAAATTTATTAATCTATGTGCATATTTATTATAAATATATTATGCAGAGTAATAGTGATTTTTATAACTATATTTTGTAAGTAATCTATTATTAAATAGTCAGATTAGAGAACTTCTAATCTGACATATTAAAATTATTTTGAATTAATTATTATTCATGTTCATCATACCTTTTCTGCCACCCATACCACGACCACCACCAGGTCCTCTAGTATTGACTGTGACTCCATCTTGAACAACACTATTGTTTACTGAAGAAATAGTAAATGAATTTATCTTTGTACCATTAGAGTAAGTTCCATCATTTGAATATAATCCATCTTTAGAATCAGATGACATAGTTCCTCCAGTATATACTGTGTATGTTTCGCCATTTTTTAAATCAGGTGATGAAATTGTTAATGCTTCAAAGGTTTTAGATGGAGCAAAAGTAATTATATTATTTCCAGCACTATCTTGAATGTTTACGATAGTATTGGCTGGTTGGGAAGATAAATTAATCGAAACAAAATTCTGAGTAGATGTATCACTAAAGGATTGAGCCATGCCAGAAGAACCAGCAGCAATTAAAGTTCCTCCACTTATTTCAAACTTATTATCATAATCTAAAGCGCCATTACCACCATTAGTAGGGCCACATACAAGTACTGTACCACCAGTCATGTATGCAGAACCATTAGCATCAAGGCCATCTCCAGAAGCATCTACAAATATATACCCTCCATTTATATTTAACATTCCTGTACCAGAAGATTCAGACATAGGAGAACCAGGTCCTGCAGGAGAATTTTCTGCATTTGATGTAGAGCTACCAGAAGCATTAATTCCGTCATCAGAAGAAACTAGATGAATAGTACCATCATTTAAATTTATTGTTTCAGATTCAATTCCTTCATATGATGTTAGTATGTTAATATTCCCATTATTAATATTTAATGTAGTATCAGCATGCAGACCATCATCTCCACTACTTATTTCTATAGTACCACCGTTTATAGTAAGATTATTATTTGAGTGGACTGCATCATCACAAGAATCAATAGTAATATTACCACTATTTATAGTGATTTCAGAACCTGCCTTTATACCTTTAGTACTTACAGTTTCTTCATCTGTTGTGGTTTTATCAGATGAATTATTGGATTGAGGTGGAGCAGGTGGCATATTAGTATCATTGCCAGGTGTCATATCATTATTATTTTGTTGGTTCATCATATTACCAAATCCTCCTGGAGGCATTTCTTCAGTATGAGAATTTGCATTCTTGCTACCTCCTCCAGAAGTAATATTAATATCAGCCGAATCTACAGTAACAATATTTTCACCTTGTATACCATCTTCTGCACTGATTATATTTATAGTTCCGCCTTTAATATAAACATTACCTTTTTCCTTATCAGTATCATTATTTGATTTCAATCCATCAGCGCCAGAATTTATTGTAATATTACCATTAGTAATAGTTAAAGAATCCTTTCCGCGGATAGCATCTCCTTTTGAATTAACAGTTATATTACCATTCTCTATTGTTAAATCATCTTTTCCATTTATTCCTTTATCATAATTGCCATTAACTTCAAGAGAGCCATTGCCTATGAATACTAAGTCATCTTTTGAATATATAGCTGCATTAGGTTCATCAGAATTATCTTCAAATGTATATGATTCGGCATCATTTATATAGTTTTTTGTATTATCTGCTAATCCTATAACTGTCTTATTTGCATTCTTTATGTAAATAGGAGAGTTGTTTGAGCATGATAAATTTACTCCATTTAATACTATATATACATTTTGAGAACTTTCTGTATCGACTATAATTTGTCCATCATCTAATGTTCCAGAAAATGAGTATGTGCCTCCTGCTAAAATTGAGATTTTATTGCCATCAATTGAAATACCAGTACTATCACCAGTTATTTCTGTAGAATTATTATTTAAATTAACGTATGCTGTTATATTAGAAATTTTTTCAGTATCTCCAGTTGTGACAGATACGCTCGAATTATTATTTGCCGAATTACTTGTTGAACATCCGGATAAAGGAGCACTTATTAATAAACAGGCTAAAAGCCCAATTAAAAAATGTTTTTTCATATTTCCTCCTAAATTGTTTTGAAAAATTTATTGATTTAATATTAACACCGTAACCTTAATAGTAGCTGAACGAAAAAACAAGTACTATTTTGAATTAATGGGTAAAATTGAAAAAATATTTAACTTAGTATATACTAAATTATTGAGGAAATATATTATGATGGGGATGAATGTATGGAAAATACTCATAATACTAAACATAGAGAGTATACAATAGAAGATTTAGAAGAATTATTAGATAAAATACCTTATGAGTTATGGATTAAAGATGAAAATGGAAGGCATAAATATATTAATAAAATTGGTGCAGAAAGGATGGGAATGAAGAAAGAAGATATAATAGGAAAAACAGATTTTGAATTCAGGCCATATAATATGGCAAAGAGTTGTGCAGAAGGAGATCAAAAGGTATTAAATAATGATATTGGAATATTGTCAGAAGATAAGATAGAATTAGAAAATAATGATAAATGGTATGAAGTATATAAAGTATCTTTTGAAAATAGCACAAAGGATGGAAAATTAATAGGTGGAGTTGGTAAGGAAATAAGTGTTGATAAAAGCTTAAAAGATGGTATGATAAGTAGTTTTATTTCAGCTATTAATAATAATGAATTTGATGGACAAGTTGTAGGATTAGATATTATAGATAAATTAAAAGACCGTCTTTCAGCAAAAGATATCGCTATATATTTATATGATTCAGAGAAAAACTTAATGACTTTAGATATAACTACCTGTAATGATAAAAGTGGCTTTTGTGATACATATTCTTTTAGTGAACAAGAAAAAATTATTTTAGAATATAGCAGATATATACCTGTTAAATTAGGATTAAAAGATAAAAAATATGCATATCCAATAAAATTTAAACAACATATTTTAGGTGCACTTGCAATTTCCTATGATAAAATGCCAAGATATATACAAGAGGATATAATTAAATATACTTGTACAGTAATGTATATTATGCTCGATAATAGACAATTATCCAAAGCACTTAATAAAGAACTTATTGAAAAAAACTCTACTCAGAGGATATTAAAAATGGTAATAAATACTGTAATAGATGCTTATGCAATCTTGAAGGTACGGGGATATAAGGCTGAGTGGATTGATATGAGTAAAAGGTGCACAGATATATTTGGGTGGGTATGCGAAGAAGTTAATGAACTGACATTATTAGAACTCCTTCATCCGGATGATTCTGAAAAATTAAAAAGAATTATGGGTAAAGGTGTTCAGGAATATAATAATTTTATGTGCAGAATTTTATGTAGAAATAATGAATATAAATACATAGATTTAAACTGGAGTAATTTACATGATAATCTATATATAGTAACAGCGAGAGATATAACCAATGAAACTAATCTAAAGAAAGATAAAGAGAATCTTGAAGAGGCAGTTGAAATAGAAAGCTTAAAGACAGAATTTTTTGCTAACTTATCTCATGAATTTAAAACACCTCTTAATATAATTTTATCGACTGTTCAAGTATTAAATTACATAATAGGAAACAATGAAAAATTTGAAGCAGATAAACTAAAGCAGTATATAAATGGAATAAAGCAAAATTCTTATAGATTATTAAAACTTGCTGATAATATGATAGATATAACAAAAATAGATGGTGGATATTATGAATTGCAGATGGATAACTATAATATCGTTGAAATAGTTGAAAATATAGTTCTCTCTGTTGCTGATTATATGAAAAATAACAAGAGAAATATAATATTTGATACTACTGAAGAAGAAATAATAACTGCATGTGATCCAGAACAGATAGAACGAATAATATTAAATTTATTATCAAATTCCTTAAAGTTCACATCAGTTAATGGAAATATAGTTGTTGGCATATCAGTAAGTGAAGATTGTAGGAATGTCATAATTAAAGTAAGTAATGATGGACTACCTATAGATAAAAATTCAGCAAAAAAAATATTTGGTAGATTTACGCAGATTGACAATTTGTTAACAAGGAGTAATGAAGGAAGTGGTATAGGTCTTTCATTAGTAAAATCTTTAGTAGAAATACACAAAGGAAAAATTTATGTTAATACAGAAGTTAGTAAAGGAACTGAATTCTGTATAGAAATACCAATAAGAAAACTCATGAACAGTCCACATAGTAATGTTCTAGATAGAAATATAAATTCAAGGGTTCAGAAATATAGAGTTGAATTTTCAGATATATATTCAGTCGAATAATAAACGACTGAATATGTTTTTACATAAAAATTTAGAGATTAATAAATTAAGAAAGTAGAATTTTTTAAATAAATAAAAATAAACTTTGTTACAAAAATGACACAATTATAATGTATAATGAAACATGAAAACAAAAGAGGAGTTGAAAAGAATGGGTAATTTAATAAAATTAAATATGTACGCAGAAATAAAAAGAAAAAAGGACAAAAAGCTGAAAGTTAAAAATTTTGAAGAAATTACTTCAAAATATAATAATTGGCTAAAGAAAACTAGCAGAGAGGATAAGATTGAATCTTATGAAGAATTTTTGCAGGTCCAATAATGAGTGAGAAGCAGATTAAGCAATTAAGTTTAATTTGCTTCTTTTTTTGTTTTTTTAGTTAATATTAATTTTTTTATATTATGTAAGTAATTTTATGGTTGAATTACACATAAATAATATAATAAGAATTGTTATAAAATAAAAAAATATTCTGTACATCTGTAAGAGATATGGTTCTATTATGAATAAACTAATAATATGAAACATAGTATAAATTAGAGTAACGGGAGGAGGAATAAGAGATGAATGTTTCAATGACTAGATTTAATGCTACACTAAGAGAAAATAAGGGTTATTTTTTTGTTGTATTAATAATATTTTGATTAGGAATTGCTTTTGTGCTTTATACTGTAAAATATATGTCCGCAAGAGATACTTGTGATTTGTTTAGTGTTTTTTATATGTTTACAAAATCTATAGATAACGAGTTTAGTTATTATTGTAGTTTTTTATTTTATGTAGTAAATTAAAATATTATATTAGGTGATTTACTTTTTTTGTTTGTTATGAT
>DPOH01000210.1 GCA_003539755.1 Clostridium sp. | reverse complement strand
CAATTAAAATAATCTTTGATTTAAATATTATTTATGATCTCTATATTATTATTTTCTGTTCAAAGACCCATTCTACAAGCAAATATATATATTCTTATATTCTTTTATTTTTATATGTGTATATTCTTCACGATATATATTTTTTAGATTTAATTGCAGCTGCAATTTTTTCTTTCGCAGATAGTTGCGAATTTATTAATTTATTTTTAGTTTTCGCAACTTGTGGCAACGCTAGCCTCCTATTTGAGACATACCCTTCTTTTCTTTTTCTTCTTCCTTGTCAATAATCAAATTGAAGCTATGTTCTTCTGGCTTATTATAAATTGTATTCTTTATAGCTTCTAAAATTTCTTCATCACTTTTTCCACTTCTAAGAAGTGTTTTAATATCTGTACCTATATTATATTGAAGACACGCTTTTAAGAATCCTTCACATGTAAGTCTCACTCTGTTACAGTTTTCGCAGAACTTATGATTAACTGCGCTTATAAAACCTATCTTTCCTTTATATCCTTCGAGGCTATAATAATTACTTGGTCCATTACCTAATTTTCCATGGTAAGGTGTGAGCTTTCCTATATTTCTTTCTACTATTTCTATGATTTCTTCATCAGAAAAGCCTTTCATATCTCTTCCAAGACCTATTGGCATTACTTCTATAAATCTTATGCTTATATCGTCATCCTTACATAGATTTATTAAGTTTAAAAGTTCCTCTTCATTTTCACCTTTAATTGGAACACAGTTTATCTTCACCTTTAAATTCTTATATGTAAGGCATTTTTTTATGCCAGCCATTACTTTATTAATATCACCAAGTCTAGTTATTTCTCTATATTTATCTTCTTTCAATGTATCTATACTTATATTAACTGCATCTAATCCTGCATTTACTAAATCATCAATTTGATCTTCAAGGAGTATACCATTTGTAGTCATTGTCACATTATCTATACCATTAATTTCTTTAATCGCCCTGATTAGTTTATGTGCATCTTTTCTTACTAAAGGCTCTCCCCCTGTTATTTTAACTTTGCTTATTCCTATTTTCACAAACAGCCTGCATAATCTTATTATTTCCTCATAAGTTAAAATATCATTATGTTCAACAAGCTTTATTCCCTGTTCAGGCATGCAGTATACGCATCTTAAATTACATCTATCTGTAATTGAAATTCTTATATAATCTATTTTTCTATTATAAACATCTAACATATTCTGCACCTCCCTATGTAATCAATTAATAATTCTGCTATTGAATCTATATCATTAATATCTATAACTCTTAATTTATCATTATTACTTTTTAATTCTTCAACATCGCTTACAACAGCTAAAAGAGTTTCTTTTTTACATACACTCTCATATGAATTTCCTTTTCGTACTATTTCTATCTTTGGATAATCTGAAAATTTAAATCCTTCTAAAAGTATTACATCACAATCATTAAAATATGAAATAAGTTCATCTTCATAAGTATTCTTTTGTTCCTTTATTACCATAAACTTATTTTTTGAAAAGATTGCTGTTCCATATGCTCCTGCTTTTCTATGCTTAAAGGTATCTGTTCCTTCAACATCTGCATCAAAATCATGGCCATCATGCTTTACTGTAGCTACTTTAAGCCCTTCATTATTAAGCTTGGGAATCAATTTCTCAATCAATGTTGTTTTTCCTGAATTTTTAACACCACTGACTGCTATTAATACAGGTTTATTTTTCTCTTTCATTAATGAATTCTCCACTTTTTCCACCTGTCTTTTTAGCTAAATGCACTTCTGTAATTTCCATGCTCTTATCTATTGCTTTACACATATCATAAATAGTTAAAAGTGCAACATTTACTCCTGTAAGTGCTTCCATTTCAACTCCAGTTTTTCCATTGACCTTAGCTGTACATATTGCTTCAACATATCTCTTATCTTCATCTATATTAAAATCAATACTGCATTTTGTTATCATAAGTGGATGACACATAGGTATAAGTTCTGATGTCTTCTTTACACCCATTATTCCAGCAACTCTTGCTACTCCAAGTACATCGCCTTTTTCTACTTCATCATTTACAATAGCATTTATAACTGCTTCATTTACATATATTTTTCCCTTTGCTATAGCAACTCTCTGAGTAATGTTTTTTTCCGATACATCTACCATAATTGCATTACCCTTACTATCAAAATGACTTAACTTATTTTCCATGTCTATCTCCCCTTACGTATTAAATTAATATTATATCTACAATATTGCCAATTTCTAATTTTTCTGTACCAGGTTTTATATCTATTAAGGCATTGCATCCAATCATTGATGAAAGTACTCCTGATGAATGTTTTTTATCTAATAATTTTACTTTTCCATTATTGTAATATGCTCTTATGAATCTTCTTTTCTTACTTTTCTTATTAAACTCACTTTCCATTATTCCAATAGTTCTTCTAATATTCATTTTTGAATTTCCACTCATTTTTGATAATACTGGTCTTCCTAAAATTTCAAAAGTCGCAAGTGAAGCAAATGGATTTCCTGAAAGACTTAATATTGGCTTATTATCATACATTGAAAATATAGCTGGAGTTCCTGGTTGTAAATTCACTTTCCAATAAAGTATTTCTGCTCCTATATAAGGAAGTGATTCATGTAAGATATCTTTCTTTCCTACTGATACTCCTCCTGTAGTTATTACAATATCCGATACATTCATAGCTTCTTTTATTGTATCTCCAACAGCTTTATAATCATCACCTATTATTTCGCATTTAGTAAGCTCCATACCTAATTCTTTAAGTCTTGCTGCAAATAAATTCATATTACTATCATATATTTTTCCTTGTGGAAGAGGCATTCCTGGAATACTCACTTCATCACCAGTTACAAGAAGGGCTACTTTGAGCTTTTTCTTTACTTTAACTTTTGAATATCCCATACTTGCTAGTATTCCAATATGTACATAAGTTAAAACTTCACCTTTTTTTATGATAAGTGAATCTTTCTTTATATCTTCACCTTCAAATATGTAATTATCATGAACTTTAAGCTCTTCATATATTTCTACATTATCCATACCTTCATCAGTATTTTCCTGTCTTATTACACAATCAGAACCCTTTGGCATTTTTGCACCTGTCATTATTCTAATAGCTTCACCTTTTTTAAGAGTTTTTTCACTATAGCCTCCTGCAAATACTTCATCTACTACTTTTAAAACAATTGGATTTTCTCTTGATGCTCCTATAGTATCTTCTGCTCTTAATGCATATCCATCTAATGGCGATCTGTCAAATGGAGGATTATTTATTATGGAATAAATATCTTCATATAGAACTCTTCCATTAGCATCTTCAATATTTAATTCTTCATATTCATTTATTTCATGTACATGAGCTTCCATAATAGAAACTGCTTCTTCAAGTTCTATTCTAAGTTTCATATCTTATACCCCTTTACCAAATTCACATCTTGGATAAGTACATACTTTACATGAGAAACATAATCCACCATGTCCCATTCTGTTTATATCCTTTTTAGTTACTTTTACTCCTGCTGCAACTCTTGGAAGTACTAAATCTAATGCTGTAGCTCTTGAGAACATAACACAGCCTGGAAGTCCCATAATTGGTGTATCATCTTCAAAGTATCCTAAAAGAAACATTGCCCCTGGTAAAACCGGTGCCCCATACTGAACAATATTAGCTCCACTCTTTTTTATAGCTCCTGGAGTAAGGTCATCTGGATCTACACTCATTCCACCAGTACAAAGAATCATATCTGCTCCGCTTTCTTTTATTTCTCTTATAGCATCAACTATCATTTCATTTTTATCATCTACAATCTTATGCCACTCTACTTCTATTCCATATTCTTTCAATTTATTTACAACCACTGGAGTAAAAGTATCTTTAATTCTTCCATGATACACCTCACTACCTGTAGTAACTATTCCTGCCTTCATCTTCTTATATGGAAGAACTTCTAGAAGAGGTTTATCTCCTGCTACTTTTTGAGCTTCCTTTAATTTTTCTTCTTCTATTATTAAAGGTATGACTCTTGCACCTGCAAGTTTATCTCCTTTTTTAACAGCATAATTTGTATGTCTTGTAGCTATCATAATATCATCTAAATCATTAATTGCATTTAGTCTATCTACATCAACTCTAAAAAGACCATCAATATCTGACTTAAGTTCAATTTTACCTTCTTTTATTTCACCTGCTGACATATTATCATTCATACATATATCACAAAGTATTTCAGCAGCTTCATCTTCGTGAAGCATTCCTTCTTTCTTTTCCCATACATACAAATGTTCTTTACCTATTGAAAGAAGTACTGGAATATCTTCTTCTGTTACTACGTGTCCTTTTCTAAAAGGAGTATCTTTTACTACATCCTTTACTATTCTAGTTATATCATGGCAAAGTACATGCCCTACTGCATTGACTGTTTCTATTTGTTTCATTTTTTAATCACCTTTCACTAAAAATGCTGACTTTTCATTTCCGCATTAGTACAGGAGATGAAAAGTCAGCATTCTTTTTTACTAACATTATCATTAATTATTCAAATTAAAGCCTCTAAACTTAAGCATTAAATATATCTAATTATTTTTTCACCTATTACAAAATATATATTTTTTATCTTTGGTGAATTGACCTATATAAGAAATATTCTCTCATAACTTATATTTAGTAAGACTTTAATTTAAATAATACTCCTTTTCAAAGACGGAAGGCTGCATAGTTTCCCACGTAACCCTGAAACAATATTTATCCTATATTACGAATTTATGTATTATACAAGCTGCATTAATACAAAATATTGCTTGACAAAGGTATCATAGATATTTAATTAATCCTTAGATACAGTTGTTCGGAGATTATTTAATTTTTTATTGTATTGTTTTTATTTATTTAAATTCTTGTATTCCTCTGGATTGTTTACATTAATAAACAGTTCATGATCTAAATTATATTCTGAAATAGATAATACTTTTCCATCAAGCCTTTTAACAAGGTTTTGAAGTTTATAATTCTCATTATCTATCATTTCTTTAATAATTGGAAGAGACTTTTTGGAATAAATACCTCCTAGTGGATAAACCCTTCCTTCATCATCTTTAAAAACTACGCATTTGTCTTCTGGTTCTATGCTGTTTATAAGAACTTCTATAAGATTCTTTTTTATCTTAGGCATATCACATGCAATTACAAAAACATAATCTTGTTTTATAGTCTTTAAGGCAGAATATATTCCTCCTATAGGACCAATTTCCTGAAATTCATCTTCTATTAATTCATAATTTAAATCTTTATACTTTTCCTTACTATCTACAGAAATATATATTTTATCAAAAATATCTAATTCCGATATTATATTTTCAATAAAAGTTTTATCCTTGTATTTTAGAAAAGCTTTGTTGTTTCCGTTCATCCTGGTACTTTTACCGCCTGCTAAAACTAATGCGCATATTTCCATAAGAAAATCATCCTTTAAATAATATTGTTAATTATCTGCTGTCTTTCTAAACAGCATTCTTAAGAAATTATATAATACAAAGCTTATTATAGCAGTTGTAACATATATCTGTATTCCACTTAATTGCTTAATCATATATCCTAATGTTTCATATCCTAAAGAAGTCATAAGACCACTCATCTTTAATGAAGCAAAAATTCCTATAGCCATAGGGAATGTTATGCCTGCAAACCCAGGATAAAATTTGAAAGAGAAAAATTTTGGCATTTTATAAAATACAAATACTAATGCACATAATACTGCAATATATAAAGCTGAAATAAGTATTAAATTTGGCTCTTTAATAAAATTAATGTATCCTACAACACAAAGGCTCGATGGTGCAAGAACTACGGCTTGAGTATGATAAAATCCATCTTTTATAGGATGCTTTACTAATCTGTATATCATAAATGGTATTATTAATACAAATACAGCTATCCCATAATAAACTATTATTTTGCATAATAGTGGTTCATTCATAACTGCTCCTAGAACTGTAGAAACCATTATTCCATTATAAGTAACAAACCAGCTTGGTACAAAAGTATCCATGTTAACGCCCTTTAATACATTTTTATATGTAAATACTAGTATATGTATTGCATGAAGTGCTATTGCTACAAGCCATATAGTTTTACCAATTACAGGAGTAAAATCAAATATGATTGCTCCAAGTATCATCATTATCATTGTGTATCCAGCATAAAGACTTGCCAGTACAGTATTATTATATTCTTTCACTACAGTTTTAGTATGAAATATTATCTTTCCTAAGAAAGCAATAAGCACTATTGCTGCTGCAATCATAGTAATACCTCTTACCCACGTATAACCAAAACTAGCATAAACATTTGAAAGAGTACATGCTCCTACCATTGTTGGCAGAAGTGGAACTGGTATATTTTCTAATCTCTGAAAAAATGTCTTATTCATCAATACAAATCCCCTTTTATTTTAATTAATCTATAATACTATAGATTAATTAATTTATAAAATTTTATACACAATTATTAATTTTTGCTATTTTCTATTATTTATAATCAAATTGGAAATCATCTTTTTCATAGAAGAAATCTGAGTAATCTAACTTAAATATTGATTTATTAAATTTAGATATATCTAAACCTCTTCTTACAATTTGTAATAATACTCCCCCATATGATATATCACCTTGAAGTATAACTCCATATATCTTTCCATCTTTATGGATTATCTTCTTATAGTTTCCTTTATCATCACTTTCAGTTTCAACTTCATAAGTATCATCTGGTGGTGTATTTATTCCAAGTGACATTGTTGGAATACCAAAGAAGTTCATAGTAGTTTTAGCTCCAAAGAAATCTGTCATTTCTTCTTCTAATCCACACATGTTGCTTGCTGCTACTAATGCTTCTTTTCTAGCTACAGGCCATATTGAATTTCTTCCAGTTACATCTCCTGCACCATATACATCTTCAACATTAGTTCTACCAGCTGGATCTATTATTAATCCAAATTTATCACATTCTATTCCACTGTCTTGTAAGAATTCCATGTTAGATCTTACCCCTGCACAGCATATTAATAAATCACAAGGTATTCTTTCACCAGTAGTTAATTCTATTTCAGTTATATTTTCATCTTCATCAACTATTAATTCTTTTACACCTTTTTCATAGTGTTGAATTACACCTTTATCTGCAAAAGCTTTTTCATAAGTAGATGCTGCTTTTTTATCTAATTGAAGTGAAAGCATTCTATTTTGGAATTCAACTAATGATACAGTGCAATCAGTATCTAAAAGCCCTGAAAGAACATCTATTCCAACAAGTCCTGCGCCCATAACTACAACATTCTTGCAAGTTTTAGTCATTTCCATTATTGTTTCACAGTCATCTAAATTACGGAATCCAATTGAATTCTTTGCTGTTTGTAAATGTGGTACTGGTGGGAAGAAAGTATGTGCTCCAGTAGCTATAAGAAGCTTGTCATATGCAACACTTTCACCATTATCTAATTTTACGCATTTTTCATTTATGTCAACTCCAGTAACAGTTACACCTTTAATCCAGTTTATATTATTTTTTTCTATAAAATTATCTTCAACAAATTCAAGTGTCTTAAGAGTTCTGTGACCTTCCATATATTGATGCATGATACATCTTGAATAAATTTTATCGTCTTTAGATATTAATATTATTTCAGCATCTTTATCTAATTTTCTTATTTGTTTAGCTCCTGTTGTTCCAGCAGCTGATGCTCCAATTACAACATATCTCATAAATTAAACCTCCTGTAATGTGATAGCACCCATTGGACATTTTTCAACGCACTGTGGTCTGCTTCCATCTTTTGCACTACAGCTAACACACATATCACATTTCATAATTTCTTTATATTTTAATCTGTCAGCCTTAAGAACTCCATAAGGACATGCCATTACGCACATATAACAGCTTGCACATCTATTTTTATCGTATAAAACGAATCCTGTTTCATCATCTTTTGTCATAGCACCTGTCATACATGTATAAACACATTCTGGTCTATCACAATGACGGCAGAATACAGGTGTTTCTTTACCATTGCTATCTTGTGTTACTCTATTTCTTGAATCACAACTATCATGACTTACAGTACATGCTGCGACACAAGTAAGACAGCCGATACACTTACTTCTATCTATTTTTATTCTCTTCATAAAAGTTCCTCCTAAAGTTTTTCTATATTAATTGGTGTAGTTTTATATGATGGTTCTTTTGAATATGAATCATATACTGATGGAGTTAATCTGTTACATTCTATGTAATGCATTGGAGCATATAATTCTTCATATCTTTGATTATCTGTAACTCTTACTACGAATTCTGAAGATTGACCATTTATAGAATTAACTTTTATTATATCACCATTTTTAATTCCCTTATCTTCAGCTAATTTAGTATTCATGAATAAATAAGCTTTTTCACGAGCTAAATCAGAAACAGCTCTTATTTCTCTTGTTCTAGTTTGAGTATGCCATTGACCTACTGTTCCTCTTCCTGTATTTAATACTAATGGGAATTCTTCAGTTGTAGGTATTGGATTTTCCATTACAGCTTCAAAGACAAATTTAGCTTTTTTGCTTGGTGTATAATAAACTCCATCTTCAAATAAACGTCTTTCATCTTCTTTTAATTCTTCGCCTTCTCTAAATGGCCATTGAATACCCTTTGAATCAACTAATTGGTCATAATCAACTCCTGTTATATCACATGGCATGTTTCTTGAACATTCCTTCATTAAGTTAAATACATCTTTTGGAGTTTGCCATTTATCTAATAAGCTTCCCATTCCTAATGCTTTACCAATTCCAAGCATTACTTCAAAATCAGTCTTTTCATTTTCTTCTCTATCTAAAGCAGGTCTCATTGCTGATAAACGTCTTTCAGTATTTATATATGTACCTTCCTTTTTGATTCCTGAAACTACTGGTAAATAAACATCACATACTTTTGCAGTATCTGTATCAGCATATATATCTTGAACAACAAGTAATTCTAAGTTTTCTGCTGCTTTTTGGAATGTTTCATTGTTAATCCATGAATGTCTTGGATTTGTACATACAACCCAAAGAGCTTTTATTTCTCCTGAAACTACTCTTTCAATTATTTCGTTATAAGTAGCAGTTGGTTTCTCTGCAAGTACACTTTCATCAACACCTAATACTTCAGCAACTCTCTTTCTTCTTGCTTCATTATTAAAGTCTCCACCAGCATAAAGTCCTGATGTATTACTAAATAATCTTGAACCCATAGCATTACTTTGACCTGTAATTGAGTTTGCACCAGTTCCTGGTCTTCCTATGTTTCCAGTCATAAGTGCTAAGTTGATTATAGCTTGAGCTGCTCTAACTGCTTCATAACTTTGGTTAATTCCCATTGTCCACCAGAATGAAACTCTTTCTCCTGCATGAATTAATTCTACAAATTCAAGAATTTGTTCTTGAGTTAAACCTGTAGCTTCAGCACCTTTTGCTAATGTATAATCTTTAGCAAATTCTTTGAATTCTTCATATCCTTCAGTATACTTTTCTATGTATTCTTTATTTACATAGTCTTTTTCAATTAAAATATTTGCAACTGTATAGAATAAAGCTAAATCACTCTTTCCTTTTATTCCATACCAGTGGTCAGCATGCATTGCAGTTTCTGATTTTCTTGGGTCAATAACTATAAGCTTTTTATTTTTATTGCTTCTTATTCTTCCCCAGAATATTGGATGAGTTACTACTGGATTAGCTCCAATTAAAACTATAGTATCTGAAAGTTCTGCATCCTTTAATGTATATGGAGGTGCATCAAATCCAAAACTTTGTTTATGTGCTACAACAGAAGTTGCCATACATAATCTTGTATTACCATCTAAATTAGTCTTTAAATAGTTTCTCATTATATGGCCAAGTAAAGCAAATTCTTCAAACGGAAGCTGTCCTGTACTTAAACCAGCAATACTTTCTTTTCCGTACTTTTCTTGTATTTCAAGGAATTTATCAGCTACATATTTGTATGTATCATCCCATTTCATTGTTTTAAATTCCCCATCTTCTTGTCTTACCTTTGGAAGCTTAGTTTCTGATATAACAGTATTTTGTCTGTCTAATGAAAGCCCCTTAATACATGAAAAACCATCATTTACTGGATAGTTTTTAGTTGGTACAACTTTTATTATTTTATTGTCTTCAACGTGAAAGTCTATGTTACACGCTAATGCACAATAATTACAAGTTGATTGAACTTTTTTCATCTGTTTTCCTCTTTTCTTTATTTGTTATATATAATAAATCTTATTTAATGTAATAAAAAACATTGGATAAGCTTTATAGCAAAGTATTAAAATAATATATAAATAATTTAAAAGTAAAGCTAGATATAATAGCTTTTAAAACTACCAAATCCAGCTTTCACCCATTATCGTAACAGGTAAATTCTAAATTAATAATCAATCTGTTACTCTTTATAGAAACAATAACTATTTAATTATCTATTGAATTGAAGTTTATTCCGCTCCAATGTAAACAATGCTTCATAATAGTCTTAGGTCCTAATTCAACACCGTCAAGGGCCCATTTTTTATATTCTTCGAAACCAACTCTATCAATTATATAACCAATATGTTCTTTTCTAGCTGGTGCATTTGGATCTATATATTTATCTACAAATTTATAAGTGTTTAATATTATCTTCTTAATACTTTCTTCATCAGCCCATATTAAGAAGTCCTCGCCTAGTCTTGGATTTTTCTTACCTGTTCTACCCATAAGAGTAAGCTTATAATACTTTTCCTTACTTCTTGTAAATGCTCTAGTTGGACATTTAGTTACACAAACTCCACATCCAATGCACTTTTCTTTATTTCTAACTACTCTGTAGTTTTCTACAGATAAAGCTCCAACTGATAATTGCTTACATGCTTTAACACAAGCACCACAGCTTACACATCTATTCATATCATATTGTGGTTCAGTCATACCTATTATTCCAAAATCATGCATTCTAGCTTTACCACAGTCATTTGAACATCCTGTAAGTCCTACTTTAAAGTGTAGATCATTTGGGAATATTGCTCTTTCTATTCTCTTTGCAAATTCTGCTGTATTGTAGTTAGCAAATGGGCATACATTATTACCAATACATGCTGTTATATTTCTTGTTCCAGATGCAGTGTATCCTTTATCTGTTTCTTCTAAATTTATTTCAAGGCTTTCAATTATTGGTTGAAGCATTTTAGTAACAGCCTCCATGTCTTCATATCTGATACCTTCTATTTCAAAACCTTGTCTTGTTGTTAAGTGTACTAATCCGTTACCATACTTATCTGCTATTTCTTGAACCATTCCAAGAACTTCAGATTTTAAAAGTCCTCCTGGTACTCTTATTCTTGAAGCACCAATACCTCTTACTTTAGAAACTCTAAAAGCATTTTTCTTAAGCTTTTTTGTATTAATATCCATAATTCAAACCTCCTACTAATCTACTAAATTCTTACCCTTAGTGTAATTAAATACTGGTCCATCTAAGCAAATGTAAGTATCATCCATCTTACAATGTCCACATTTTCCTAATCCACAGCACATTTTTCTTTCTTGAGAAATCCAAATATTTTCTTCTGGAACTCCTCTTTTTAATATTTCAAGAACTGTGAACTTCATCATTATTGGAGGTCCTACTACTATAAATGCAGTATTATTCACATCTTTTATTTCTAAATCTGGTATAAAAGCAGTTACAAGACCTGTATGTCCAGTGTATCCTTCTTCTGCTTTATCAACTGTTACAGTTAAATTAATTTTATCTTTCCATGCTTCTAAGTCTTTTTTGAATAATATATCTTCTGGAGACTTAAATCCACAGATTAAGTTAAAGCTTTGTGCTTCATCCATATGTTTAGTGAAGTATTCTACAACACCTCTTACTGGAGAAAGACCTGTTCCCCCTGCTACAACTGTAATTTCTTTACCTTTGTAGTCATTAACATCAAATCCATTTCCATAAGGTCCTCTTAAAAATAATTTATCTCCAACATAATTTGTGAATATTTCATTTGTAACTTTACCAACTCTTCTTATTGTTAAATCTACAGTTCCATCACCTATACCACTTACTGATATTGGTGCTTCTCCAAACTTTGGTATAGATACTTCAAAGAATTGTCCTGGCTTTACATCACCTTCATAAGTCATTCTGAATGTATATTCAATATCTGTATGCTTAATTACTTCTTTAATTTCTGATATAAATGGGATATATTCATTTTTCATTTATTCCACCTCTTTAATAGCATCTTCAAGTTTGTTTATACAGTTTGAGAAAGATATATATTCTGGACATACGTCATCACAACGTCCACATCCTACGCACATATGATATCCAAAACGCTTTTTATAGTCATAAACCTTATGCATTACCTTAAATCTCATTCTGTCACCTTGTGGTTTTCTAAATGATATACCACCTGCCATATCTGTATATCCATTGATTTGACATGAAGCCCATATTCTTCTACGTTCTCCAACTTTTCCGTTATCTCTATAGAATATATCTTGCATTGTAAAACAAGTACATGTTGGACATACAAAGTTACATCTTCCACAACCTATACATCTTTCAGTATATTCATCCCACATCTTAGAATTAAATACTTTAGTAGAAATATTATCTGGGATATTTACTTTGACAGTATTTTCACTAACAAAGTCAGGTGTAACCTCTTCTTCTTTATATTGCTCTGCTTTTATTAAATCTTCTAATTGACTCCACTTACAGTCAATAGTAGCAAAATCACCATCTACTTTGATATATGCATCATATTCATCTGTCTTGTTGCTTCCCATATTTACACAGAAGCAGTTTTCAAATGTTTCTGTACATCCCATAAGAATAAACTTAGTATTTTCTCTAAGTCTCTTATAATAGAAATCTTCTGGGCCATTATTTAAATAAATTTGATCCATTCTTTTTAACGCGTGTAAATCACAGCTTCTTAAGAAAACTATTGCTCCTTTTTTAGGTGCACTTGGAACTGTCACTTCATCTTCTGTAAAATAAAATAAAGTTTGAGTTATAGGTGTTAAAACTTCTTTAAATGAATAGTCTGACTTTTTGTCAAAAACAATTTCCTCCACCTTTGAAACTTCACCATATCTTATAACATCAACATCTGAAAAAGTTCCATCTCCTTCAAATACTTTTGGCGCATAAATATTATAATCTTTAGATAGATTATCAAATATTAAGTTTAAGCTTTCATTTACTATTTTGTAGCCCATCACAATACTCCTTTTTTCATTTTGTTCTAAAAATTTTCTTTGTTATTTTTTTCACTTACGCAAACACAACTTTAAAATTTCAAACACAACTTTAAAATTTATTCAAATACAAATCCCTATCGGAATTTCTGATGTACTTTTATTATATTAGAAACAAAATATAAACACCGTGATTCAAATCACAGTGCCTTAAAGAAATCCGACAATTTTTGCAAACTGAATATATATATTTTTTTATTTTTA
>DPOH01000056.1 GCA_003539755.1 Clostridium sp. | reverse complement strand
TATATAAATTATCATTCATTTTTTCATTGAGTACTTTATAAGCTAACGAATCATAATCCATATCTATCTTTATTATCTTTTCAGTATCATCTTTATAATAGTCTAATTTCCTTACTATGCTTAATTCTCTTGGTGACTTATCAAATATTGGCCTATTTTTTCTATTATACCCCGTTGTTAATGTCATGTTACCATTGTTTTCTTTATACTTTTTATACCACTCTTCCTTCCTAACATCATCTGTAAGCTTAAAAAAATTTGAACCACTTATTATTGTATTATTAGATGTATAAATATTAATTTTATAAACCTTCTGATTGTTAAAGTAATATTTAATAACATTACTCTGAAGCATCATACTATATTTTTCATAAAAATCTTTTTCTTCTTCATATCTAGTTGTTATTAAATCGTTTAATTTTGCATCTGCATATAAGTAATTAGAAACTGAAATTGCTGATTCAACGTCTGATTTTATGTTATATTCAATCCTCTCCATAACATGTTCTAAATTTATTCTCTGTTCCTTTTCAAGATTATCCTCTGTTGTAAAGTATATTATGGAATCCGTTATTATTAGAGGAATAAGAACACATATTATATATATTATGATTAATTTTTTCTTTATACTGTAATTATTTAATGCAATAAATTTTTCCACGTCTTAACACCTTTTTTTCCCTTAAATGTATTTTTCAATAATATTATATAATCAATTTACAAAAAAATACAGAATTTATTAATCCAAGCTATCTATATTGCATCAAACAGTCTAAAGATAAAATACATTAGCATAGTAAAAGAGTTCACTATATCCTTAATATATTAGTGAACTCTTTTATTATTAATATTAATTGTTATAATAAAGGCTTTCTGATGGATAAACTGGATCACAAGTAACATCAATTCCAAGTTTACTTAATGTATCCTCATCACTTCTAGATAATATTGTAGTTGAATGAGCCTGACATCCCTTAAGAAGCGCTAATTTTTCGATTGCTGCTTGTGCAGTTGGATTTGTGGCTGCTGATATACTTAATGCTGTAAGAATTTCTTCTAAATTTAATGAATAATTCTTTTCATGGAAAGTAAGTGATTTTAATCTCATTATCGGTTCAAGTATTACAGGTGATAAAAGGAATATATCATCTGAAATATTTGCAAGGTACTTTATTGCATTAATTGCTGCTGCTGCCGCACCATCCATAAGGTCTGAACTCTTACCTGTTACTATCTTTCCATCTGCTAATTCTATAGCAACTACTGGACATATATCATTTTCATCTATCTTTAAACTTGCTGACTTTTCTCTAGCTGGAAGTACAACCTTTCTGTCAGTTTCTTTAAGATTTACTTCTTCCATTATAAGTTTTGATCTGTCGTATGTTTCCTTATCTGCATATCCCTTTTTGTAGTCACATCCTGTTTTAAAGTATCTTCTTATTATTTCCTGCTTAGATGCTTCTTTAACTACATCATCATTTACAATACCAAATCCAACTCTGTTTACTCCCATATCTGTTGGTGATTTATAAATTGATTCCTTTCCAGTAATTTTTTCTATTATTCTCTTTAGAACTGGAAAGCTCTCAATATCTCTGTTATAGTTTACTGTAACTTCACCATAAGCATCCATATGGAATGAATCTATCATATTTACATCTTTTAAATCAACAGTTGCTGCTTCGTATGCTATATTTAGTGGATGCTTTAAAGGCACATTCCATACTGGGAAAGTTTCAAATTTTGAATATCCTACAGCATTTCCTCTTCTAGACTCATGATATAACTGACTTAAACATGTTGCTAATTTTCCACTTCCTGGCCCTGGAGCTGTAACCACAACTATAGGCTTTGTAGTTTCTATGTATGGGTTTTTACCGTATCCTTCTTCACTTACAATTGTATCCACATCAGTTGGATATCCCTTTGTGGCTTTATGTTTATATACTTTTATGCCTCTTCTTTCAAGCTTGTTAATAAAAACTGTAGTTGCTGGCTGACCATTATATCTAGTAATAACTACACTGTTTACTTCAAGATCATAAGTTCTTAAATCATCAATAAGTCTTAATACATCCATGTCATATGTTATTCCAAAATCGCCTCTTATTTTATTTCTTTCAATATCACCTGCATAGACACATATTATAACCTCAACTTTTTCTTTTAATTTATGCAATAATTTAATCTTTGCATTTTCATCAAAACCAGGTAAACATCGCATGGCATGACGGTCGTTAAATAACTTTCCTCCAAATTCTAAATATAACTTATCGTAGCTGTCTACCCTTTCTAATATGTACTTAGATTGTTCTTCTAAATATTTTTCATGATCAAAACCTATTTTCATTACCTTACCTCTTTTTAAATTTTATAATATATCCATTTATTATTCCATAAAAATTAATAATTGTAAATTGTTTTTTCTGATTATCAAATTTATCGTATTATATCAAATAAGCTTTAATTTTTTTTTATATATTATATAATAGTAAAAGAATAAATTATAGGGGAGGTTCCAGTAATGAATAATGTACTTACATTAGAAAATATGAAAAAGCTTCAAGAAGAACTTGAATATAGAATGACAGTTAAAAGAGCTGAAATAGCAAAAGAAAAATTAATTGCTGCAGCTCATGGTGACCGTTCTGAAAATGCAGAATATAAAGAAGCATGTGCAAATTATAGAGAAAATGATAATAGAATTCAATATTTAATGTCTATGCTTTCTACAGCTACTGTACTTGATGATTCAAATGATGATAAATCTGTATTAAATGTAAATAGTCAAGCAAAGGTTAAATTTGATGACGATGACGAAGAAACTATAATAACACTTGTTACAACAATGGACTTAGATCCTGAAAATATGAAAATAAGTATTGAATCTGATTTAGGTAAAGCCCTTCTTGGTAAAAAAGCTGGAGAAATAGTTGAAATAGATGCTCCAGGTGGTAAATATACTGTAGAAATTTTAGAATTACTATAATTTATCATTATTAAATTAAGTAAGGACTGAATTATACTCTTTTAAATCAAGAGTATAATTCAGTCCTTTACTATTTTTCTATTAATAATCTTACTATGTAAAATCTGAATAAAAATTATTTATTATATTTTTGAGCTATCTTAGGCATAATTAATCCTAATCCAATTAATACAAATGGTGTAACTATATTTAATACAAGCTTAAATATATCTTCTGAATACATTCCACCTATACAAGCAAATGCTGTGAATACAAAACACCATGCTCCAATAATAATTCCTAATATGTTATTTTTAACAAAGAAATATTCTCTTCCAAACTTTTCTCCAGTCTTCTTAAGGGCAATATAAGCTACAAACACCCATAAGTATCTAAGTGGCATACATAC
>DPOH01000099.1:6576-20257 GCA_003539755.1 Clostridium sp. | reverse complement strand
AATTTACAAAATGAAAATGAAATAATATATCTGGTCAGAATAGAATTTTGTTTTAGTTTTATTTATTAATCTTTTCTGAAAGTATTATTTATAAAGAAACTTATCATTTATATTTTTGTGTTGAAAAAATTAATATTTAGGAAACTTAACACTATGTTATAAAGGGAAGGGAGAGAAATTTGTGAAAAATAGGACAAGCCATAAATTTAAATTAAATACTATATTAATGGTAACAACAGTACTGTTATCCATAATACCACTAGTATTATCTGCTTTAATATCATCAATTATTTTGAAAAAGAATAATGGAATGATGTTTATAGAAAGAGGTAATTCTCTTAATAATATTGTTGAAAATATAATAGTAACTAGAATAACTGAATATGAGAACTTATTAAAAAGTATCAGCCTTAATGGGGAGTTTGATAATGATAATTTTACTAATGATGAATTAGTTAATAAGATGAAATTAATAGCAGATTCAAATGATCAGATTATTAATGTATATTTTGCAAAAACTAATGGAGATTTTATACAGACATCAAATATTGAGATTCCAGAAGGATTTGAAATTAGAGATAGCGATTGGTTTATTAGTAAAACAACTAATCCTGAAAAGAGAATAGTAGAAAGACCATATCAGGATACATTATCAAATGAAATGGTTACATCTGTATATGAAACAGTAAAAAGAAATAATGAAGTCTATGGTGTACTAGCTATGGATATTAAGTTAAATGACTTATCAGAGTCTTTATCTCAAATTAAGTATGGGAAAAATGGACAACTTATAGTTGCTGACCCTGAAAATTCAATGATAGTATTCTGTGGAGATGCATCTAAAGTAGGTTCAGAAGAGCCAGCAGAGTATTCTGGCTGGGAAGAAATTAAAAATAATAAAAATGGAAGCACGATTATAAATTATGATTCTGTAAGCTATGAAGTTATTTATGCGACATCTTCTATTCTTGATTGGAAGATAATGCTTAAAGAACCAAGAAAAGATTTAAATGCATCTATATTAAGTATAATAAAGAGTAATGCTATTAATATAGCTATTATAGCTTTAATTTCAACAGCTATAGCATACGTATTCAAAAAGAAACTAGGAGATGTGATTGTTAATATAAATAATCACATGCAGTTAGCTTCTGAGGGTAAACTTAATGCAAAAATAGAAGAAGAGCCTATTACATATGAACTTTATTCATTAACTGAAAACTTTAATAATATGTTAGAAAATATATCAGGTTTAATGGGTAATGTTGATAATTCAATTATAGCTGTAAATAAAAATTCAGAAGAAGCTCATGAAATGAGTGGACAGATTTCAGATTCAATAAATCAGGTTTCAGAGACTATAGCCCAGATATCTCAAGGAAATATTGAATGTTCACAAAACTTAGAAGAAATTTCAGAAAAAATTACTGATTTATCTAATTCAATGAATAATATAAATTCTGAAACACAAGGTGCAGATGAAATAGCTAAGAAAACTGATAATTTAAGTATGCATGGAAATAAGATGGTAGATCTAATTAAAGAAAAATCTAAAGTTACAAAGTTAAATTCAGAAGAAGTAAAAGCTGTTGTTTATGATGTTGCTGAAAGTGTTGAAAGCATAAGTAATATGAATGCAGCTATAAGTGACATTGCATCACAAACTAACCTTCTTGCACTTAATGCAGCTATTGAAGCAGCAAGAGCAGGAGAAAGTGGAAGAGGATTTGCTGTTGTAGCAGATGAAATAGTTAAGCTTGCCGATGAAACAGGTAGGTCTGCTAAACAAATAGAACTTTTAGTAAATGCAATCAAGAAAAAAACACAAAATGCAGTGGAAAAAGTAAATGAAACTACTGAACTTGTAATAAGTCAGGAAGAAGCTGTAGAACAATCAAGTGAAGTTTTTGATGGAATATCAAATTCAGTAAAAGAGCTGACTGATAAAATAACATTTATAAGAGATGAAGTAATATCAGTAAATTCATTAAAAGATGGAGTTTTAGATAAAGTAGAAAATCTTTCTGCTATATTTGAAGAAACAGCAGCTGGATCTGAAGAAGTAACTGCTTCAGCACAAGAGGTTGCAGCTACTGCTGAATCGTTTGTTGTTCAATTTGATAATTTAAAAAATACAGTTAATGATTTAAATAATGAAGTATCAAAATTCGAATTTAAATAATTATATAATGTAAACAAATATAAATTGCTAAATTAGTTTATTAATACGATTTGAACTTAAATAATAAAAAAGAAATCCAGTATAATGTTTTAATTATCTGGATTTCTTTTTTATCTATTCAAGATTTAATTTATTCTTTAATAGATAATTTGTTATAAAGAAATAAATGCATGAATAAATAAATTTGATTGAAATACATGCCATAAACAACCAACTTAAATTATTTAAAGAATCACTTATAAATGATAGTGATGGGATATTTAAAAGATTATTTAATCCAATAAAGAGATTACTTGAAATAAATCCTTCTAAAGTAGAAAGAGCTATAAAGGCTACTACAGATAAAAGAATTTTTGCACTATTGAATAAGTGACCAAGTGAGATTGAAGCATATAATTGGAGAATAAATTGTATTAATTCTAATAGTCCTAAAATTATCATTTCTAAGGAAATTATATATGATATTCCACCTAATTCATTAAATGCATCTTTTATATTTGGAATAAAAAAGTTAAAGAATGAATTAATAAAACTTTTATCTACAAACAATATTAAAATAGAAAGCACAGCAATAATGCAACTTATGATACTCCATATACTAGATGTGATTAATTTGCTTATAATATTTTTATAAGGCATTACAGGTAATGTATGCATTAAGTATCCTTCATCACCAAGAAGATTTTTATGATATCTCTGAACTATTATAAAGAAGGTAGCTATAAATACAGCTGCCATAATAAATCCATATACAAATATGCTTAACATAAGAGCTAGTTTACTAAAAGTGCTATCTAAAATCTCAGAATTATTATGGAACATTCTCAATATTATAGCAAAGATAAGTAAGCCTCCATAAAGAGGGAGAATAGTTCTTCCTGTTGCTTTGAACTCATATTTAATTAATTTCTTTAACATTTAAATACCTCCCTAAATAAAGCATCAACACTTTTTCCTTCAGTTTCACGTATTTCATCAACACTTTTAGTTAAGAATATTTCACCATAAGATATGAAGATAACATCATCTAAAACTCTTTCTATATCTGAAATAAGATGTGTTGATATTACTATTGTGGCATTTGGATTATAATTAGTTAAAATAGTATTCAATATATAATCTCTAGCAGCAGGATCAACCCCTGCAATAGGTTCGTCTAAAAGGTATAAATCAGCTTCACGGCTCATTACAAGTATAAGCTGTACTTTTTCTTTTGTACCTTTAGACATTGTTTTTAATTTATCTTGTGGATTTATATTTAATTTGCTTAACATGTCATATGCTTTTTTAGAATTGAAGTTTTTATAGAATTCGCTAAAGAAATTGATTATGTCAGAAACCTTCATCCAGTTATTTAAATATGTTCTTTCAGGTAAGTAGGAAACTATTTCTTTAGAGTGTATACCAGGAGTTTCGCCATCAATTAATATTTCGCCACTTGTAGGAGTTAAAAGGCCGTTTGCAAGTTTAATCAATGTACTTTTTCCACTTCCATTAGGGCCTAAAAGGCCTACAATTCTGCCTCTATTAATTTTTAAATCAATTCCTTTTAAAGCCTGCTTTTTGGAAAAATGTTTAACTAAGCTTTTACATTCTAGTATTGGGGTATTATTCAAACAATCAGAAATAGGGAAATCAAGTTTTGAATCATTATTACTAGAAATTTGATTATTATCATTATTCATTATTTCATCTCCTTGGAAATATTTTTAACAAGTTCAATTATTTCATCTTGAGTGTAACCCATTTTTTTCATGTTCTTAAAAAAAGAGTTTATTGTATCTTTTGCTAAATCATTTCTAATATCTTTAATCATTTTTATGTCCTCCGTAATGAATCTACCACTTGTTCTCTGACTAAAAACAAGGCCGGTTCTTTCTAATTCAGTAAGAGCTTTTTGCATTGTATTAGGATTTACTGAAGCTTCGCTTGCAATTTCTCGTACAGAAGGAAGCTTTTCGCCAGCTTTATAGGTACCGCATATAATTCTCAGCTGAATCTGTTCCATAAGCTGTAGATATATAGGTTTGTCATCAGTAAAATTCCATGACATAATATCACTCCTTTATTTTGTATTACTGTATTAAGTCGTTAATACAATAATACAGTTGTTGTAAATAAATGTCAATATAAAAAACTAAAATATTTTATTAAAGTTAAAAAATTTATTTTATTGAATAAAAAGGTAAGTGGTGATATAATTAGCCACAAGGTGTATATACACCTGTAAAATATGTGGGGTGCTATGTAAAGATGAATATGAATTTAAAAGATGAAATACTTAAGCTTAAGAAAGAAAAAAATGCTGTGATTTTAGCTCATTATTATCAGCCAGGAGAGATTCAAGAGTTAGCTGATTATGTAGGAGATTCTTATTATTTAAGTGAAAAAGCAAGAGATTGTAAGGAAGATGTAATAGTATTCTGTGGAGTTAGATTTATGGCAGAAAGCGCAAAAATCTTGTCTCCTGAAAAAACAGTTCTTATGCCTTGTAATACAGCTGGATGTGTAATGGCTGATATGGCAAGTAAAAAAGCATTAATAGAAATGAAGGAAAAATATCCAGAAGCATTTGTTGTATGTTATATTAATTCAACTTATGAAGTAAAAGCTTACTGTGATGTTGCTGTGACTTCGTCAAGTGCTATGAAGATAATGAAGAATATACCCAATAAACAAATCTTATTCTTACCTGATAAAAACTTAGGAGGATATATATCAGAATTTTTCCCAGAAAAAGAATTCATATTATGGGATGGATTTTGTAGATGTCATAATAAAGTCAGTGCAGAAGATATCTTAAAGGCAAAAGAAGAGTATAAAAATGCAAAAATTCTTGTTCATCCTGAATGCACTAAAGAAATACGTAATATGGCAGATTATATTGGAAGTACAAGTGGAATAATTGATTATGCAACAAAGGATGATGGACAAGTTTATATAGTAGCAACTGAAGAAGGCATATTATATGAATTAAATAAAAGAAATCCAAATAAGCAATTCATAATTCCAGGAGATAGAATATGTTGTCAGGATATGAAAAAGACAACTTTAGAAAATTTGCATGACTGCTTATTAAATATGAAATATGAAATTGTATTGGATGAGGAAATTAGAAAGAAAGCATTAAGATCTTTAGAAAACATGCATAAATTAGGAAGTGATAAGTAATGAATAAATTTGTTGATGTAATTATAGTAGGGTCTGGAGTATCAGGCCTTTATTGTGCATTAAATTTAAGAAAAGACTTAAATTTACTTGTGGTATGTAAGGATAAAATATCTACTACAAATACTTATTTAGCTCAAGGTGGTATTTCTGTAGCAAGAAGTAAAGAAGATATTCCAGGTTTTATAGAAGATACATTAAAAGCTGGACAGTATAAAAATGATATAAAAGCTGTAACAGTATTGGCTGAAGAGTCAATGGAAAATGTAAAGAACTTAGAAAAATTAGGCTTGAACCTTGATAAAAACGAAGATGGCACATGGAACTATACAAAAGAAGGGGCTCATAGAATTAATAGAATAGTTCATACAAAGGATAATACAGGTGAAAGTGTAGCCAAAACATTAATAAATAATGTTAGAAAGGCTGAAAATATAACTGTTTTTGAAAATACATTTTTGGTAGATTTAATAGAAAAAGATAATGAGTGCATTGGTGCAGTAATTATTAAAGATAATACTCAGATTAATGTGTATGCTAAATCTGTAGTACTTGCTACAGGTGGTATTGGTGGATTATTTAATAACTCTACAAATCAGAGAATATTAAAAGGAGATGGACTTGCTATTTGTGTAAAGCATGATGTAGAGCTTAAGGATGTAAATTATATTCAGATTCATCCTACTGCTTTTTATGAAGAAAACAGTGATAGCAGAAGACTTTTAATATCTGAATCATTAAGAGGAGAAGGTGGAAAGCTTACTAATGTAAATGGTGAAAGATTTATTAATGAACTTCTTCCAAGGGATGTTGTTTCAAAAGCAGTTTATGAACAGATTAAAGAGACAAATACACCTTATGTTTATTTAGATATAAGATTTTTAGGAGAAGAGTATATAAAAAATAGATTTTCTTCTATATATCAAGCCTGTTTAGAAAGGGGAACTGATATAACTAAGGAAAAGATAAAAGTTTCACCAGCACAGCATTTCTTTATGGGTGGAATAAAAGTAAATATAAATGCTGAGACTTCTATGAGAAATTTATATGCTGTTGGAGAAGCAAGCTGTACAGGAATTCATGGGGCTAACAGACTTGCAAGTAATTCACTTCTTGAAGGACTTGTTTTTTCAAGAAGAGGTGCTAATTTAATAAATTCTAAAATTGATAATATAGAAAATACAGTAATAGTAGTAGATGAGATTAATAAATCATTAGAAGAATTAGCTAAGGAAAATGAATATATAGCAAGAAATACAATTGAGAAGCTTGGAGGGAAACTTGATAATGAATTACTTAGTTGTAGATAATATAATAAAAAATGCACTTATTGAAGATATACCTAATGGAGATATTTCAACAGAATGTATTATTGATGAAAAAAGCATATGTACAGTTGAATTATTATGCAAAGAAGATGGAATAATAGCTGGGCTAGATGTGTTTAAAAGAGTTTTTGAAATACTTGGATATGTTGAAGTAAAGTTATTTAAAGAAGATGGACAAAAAGTTTGTACAAAAGAAAAAATAGGCGAATTAAAAGGAAGCACTAGAAATGTCCTTATGGGGGAAAGAGTGGCTCTTAATCTACTTCAAAGAATGAGTGGAATTGCTACTTTAACTAATAAATTTGTAAATGAAATAAGCCATACAAAGGCTAAGCTTTTAGATACAAGAAAGACTACTCCTAACTTAAGAATACTTGAAAAGTATAGTGTAAAAGTAGGAGGAGGCTGTAATCATAGAATTAATTTATCAGATGGTGTTATGCTTAAGGATAATCATATAAGTGCAGCTGGTGGAATAAAAAATGCAGTAAAATTAGCAAAAGAGAATTCATCGTTTGTAAGAAAAATTGAAGTTGAAACAGAAAGCCTTGAAATGGTTACAGAAGCATTAGAGGCTAAAGCTGATATTATAATGCTTGATAATATGGATCTTAAAACTGCAAAAAAAGCAGTAAAAATGATTGGTGATAGAGCACTTACTGAATTCTCAGGAAATGTTGAACTAAAAAATATAAAATCAATAGCTGAAATTGGTGTTGATTTTATTTCTGTAGGAGCACTTACTCATTCTGCAAAAATATTAGATTTAAGCATGAAAAATTTAAAGATTATATAGTTTTTTGGTGATTATAAAAAATTTATATACAACTAAAACGATAGGATATATTGACAAAAGGTAATAAAATAATTAGTATTAGGATAAACATAGAATATAAATAGATCTAATGATAAAAATTAAATAAATAATCATATTTTAATAGAAGAACAATATTGGAGGATAAATAATGAGAGTAGTAATAGTTGGAGGAATTGCAGCTGGTACTAGTGCTGCAGCTAAACTTAGAAGACTTCATAAGGACGCTGAAATTGTTATATATGAAAAAGGAGATATAGTATCATTTGGTGCATGTGGACTTCCTTATTTTGTAGGGGATTTCTTTGAAGATACAGAAAGAATGATAGCAAGAACTCCAGAAGCATTTATAAAATCAGGAGTAGACGTTAAAACTCTTCATGAAGTAACAAATGTAGATTTTAAAAGCAAGAAGGTTACAGTAAAGAACTTAAAAGAAGATACTGTTTTTGAAGATTCATTTGATAAAATAATGATAGCTACAGGAGCTAGAAGCATAATACCACCAATCAAGAATGTAAATTTAGAAAATGTTCATACATTAAAAAGCTTACAAGATGGATATGCATTAAAAGCTCTTATGAAAAATGAAGAAAATAAGAAAATTGCTATAATTGGTGCAGGATTTATAGGTCTTGAAGCAGTTGAAGCAGCTAAGAAGTATGGGAAGGAAGTATCTGTATTCCAATTAGGAGATAGAATACTTCAAGATGTTTTTGATAAGGAAATTACAGATCTTTTAGAAGAAGAATTAAGAAAACATGATGTTAATCTTTATGTACAAGAAACTGTAACTGAATTAATTGGAGACGGTAAAGTAGAAAAGGTTGTTACAAATAACCGTGAAGTTGAAGCTGATGTTGTAATCATAGCTACGGGAGTAAGACCTAACACAGAATTTTTAAAAGATTCAGGAATTGAAATGCTTAGAAATGGAGCTATAGTTGTAGATAATCATGGAAGAACTTCTATAGAAGATGTTTATGCAGCAGGAGACTGTGCAACTATTTATCAAATAGTACAGGATGAACAAAGTTATGTTCCACTAGCTACAGGAGCCAATAAGCTTGGACGTATAGTTGGTGAAAATTTAGCTGGAATGAATACTGAATTCCAAGGGTCATTAGCATCAAGCTGTATAAAAGTAATGGATATGGAAGCTGGTAGAACTGGAATTACTGAAGAAAAAGCTAAAGCACTTGGAATTAATTACAAGACAGCATTTATTACTGATATGAATCAAACAGATTATTATCCAGGTCAAAATAAGATATATGTAAAATTAATTTATAATGCAGACACTTATGAAATATTAGGTGGTCAAGTAGCAGGATATAAGGGAGCAGTTCAAAGAGTAAATGTATTAGCTGCATGTATATTTGGAAAGCTTACTACAAAACAGCTTGGAATGCTTGACTTATGCTATGCACCTCCATTTGCAAGAACATGGGATGTATTAAATGTTGCAGGAAATGTTTGTAAATAATAGAATACTATAATATAATATGTTACTAAAGAAGAAGACAGTATAAGAAAATATTTTTATCTGTCTTCTTTTGTTTATACATAAATTTAAGGGAAAGTGATGGGAGAATTTATGACAGATATGGTTGAAAAGAAGATTAGATTGTTCTGTAAGAAAGGGAAGATGGATGTTAAGAACCTAAGAATCACAAAAAGTGATAAAGGTTATATTGCTAGTGATAGAAGGATGTCAATGATATTTGATGAAGAGGGGAAGCCAATATCACTGCCTTTAAATAAGTCTTATGGAAACATGGGGAACAAAATGGGTAAATGGATGTCAGTAGTATATATAGCTGTGATTGTTGGTGGTGTACTGTTCGTAGCTGTAGGTATTATGATAAATAAATTTATGCATTAAAAATAAATCTCATGTAAACAATTAACTTGGCGTATATTCAAGATAAAGATCAAAAAAGATTATAATTTTAAAAGGTATTTTACACTTTTTGTAGAATTTATATAACAATAGATATTTAAGGGGTTGATCTATATGGACAAGAAAAAAGTATTAATACCAATAGATGGAACTGAAAGAAGTATGCATTCTTTGGATTTTGTTAAAGAAATATTCCCGAAAGGATCTGTTGAAATTACAATAATGCATGTAAAAGAATTAGTAGCCATTAATGAAATGATGGTAGCAGATGAAATAAGAATAGCCCAGGAATTATCTAAAGATATATTATCAGCAGCAAAAGAAAAAATGAAAGGTTATATAACTGATACGTATTTTACATTTGGCTATGCAGGTGATGAAATAATAAAGAAATCACTAGAAGAAAACATAGGAGTAATAGTCATGACTAAGTCTACTAAGAGAGGCTTAAATAGGTTGATTGGTTCAGTTACTACAAGTGTTGTAAGGCGAGCAAAATGTATAGTAATGATTGTACCAAGTGACTTTTCTATAAGTATAAAGTAGATAAATGTGCATAATACTATTTTATTTGTTTTATAACGTGGAATTTTTATAGTTATGGTGATATAATATAGAAAACTTATTCAAAATCCTATGTTTGGGTAAGAATTTAAAAAATTACTTTAAACTAATATATACACAATAAGGAGTACAAAATGAGAGCAGTTTATAAAAATCCAAGAGAATTAGCAACATGCTTAAAGGACATCGTAGATAATTATTATGAGGATTTAATAACATATGATACTATGTCAGATAAAATAATGAAAATTGTAAATGCAAATAAAGATGCAGTATATAAGGAAAAAGCAATGTCAGTTAAAATTGCCAATATCTTAGGTGAAGAAAGAGTAAATATAATTGATGAAGTTGTAAACAGCAACAAATAGTTTAATTGAATAAGTTGACAATTTTTATGAGAACAATTAAGATAATAATGAAGTGAATATTGATAATCCTTTGAAGAGGAAGAGTAATTTAACTTAGGTTCGTATAAGAGAATCAGGGGTGGTGGGAGCCTGGTATGAAAGAGTTTTATGAATGGGCCTTGGAGGAATGAAGGGAAATCAAAATAATTTTTTGAGAGTATATGATATGGATTGCTGCACCTTAAAGCAGATAGAACATAAAGTGTGTTTGAAGTTTTTTATATATAAGTTATGATTATATATACACTATAATAGGTGGTATAGCGGATATTATCTCCGTCCTAAGTTTAGGACGGAGTTTTGTTTTTTTATAGATATTTTAGGTCAAAATAAATAATAGATGAGATAAATTAAGGAGTGAATTTTTAATGAGTAAAAAAATAATATTAACAGGAGATAGACCAACAGGAAAATTACATATAGGTCACTATATTGGTTCATTAAAGAACAGAGTTGAATTACAAAATACAGGAGATTATGAAAGCTTCATAATGATAGCTGACCAACAAGCTCTTACTGATAATGCAAGAGATCCTGAAAAAATAAGAAAGAGCTTAACTGAAGTTGCTTTAGATTATTTAGCAGTTGGATTAGATCCAACAAAATCAACTATATTTGTTCAATCTCAATTACCAGAATTACATGAACTTACAATGCACTACTTAAACCTTGTAACACTTTCAAGATTAGAAAGAAACCCTACAGTTAAAACTGAAATAAAACAAAAAAATTATGAAAATAGCATTCCAGCCGGATTCTTAATATACCCAGTAAGCCAAGCAGCTGATATAACTGCATTTAAGGCTACAACAGTTCCAGTAGGGGAAGACCAATTACCTATGATAGAACAAACTAGAGAAATAGTAAGAAGCTTCAACAGCATATATGGGGATGTATTAGTTGAACCAGAAGCTATAATTCCAAAAGATACTTGCGGAAGATTACCTGGTACAGATGGAAAAGCTAAGATGAGTAAATCTATAGGTAACTGTATCTATTTATCAGATGATGCTGATACTATAAAGAAAAAAGTTATGTCAATGTATACTGATCCAAACCATATAAGAGTAGAAGATCCAGGTCAAATTGAAGGAAATACAGTATTTACTTACTTAGATGTTTTTGCTAAAGATAAGGAAGCTGTTCAAGAAATGAAAGAACATTATCAAAGAGGTGGTCTTGGTGATGTTAAAGTTAAGAGATATTTAAATGAAGTAATGCAAGCTGAACTTGAACCAATTAGAAAGAGAAGAGAAGAATTCGCTAAGGATATGGATTCAGTTTATAAGATGCTTAAAGACGGAAGCGATAAGGCTAGAGAAGTAGCTGCTAAGACTTTAAGTGAAGTACGTAATGCAATTGGATTAGAATATTTCAAATAAAAATATATTATAAAGTGAGACATCATAAATATTATGGTGTCTTATTTTATTGTTAAATTTATAATTATTATTCATATGCTGATGTCATTATTAATATTAATATAATATGTAAACAAAACAAGTTACATAAAATTTATATGGAATAATTATTTGGATTTGAAAAGGAGATCAGCTATGGATAAATTAAATGGTGAAGCAAATAATAATGCAAATGTGGAAGCAGAAGATATAGGGATTATAGAAAAAGAAAAAATAGAATCAGATTCTGAACAAGAAGTAGAAGGAATAAAAGATAGTAGTATTTCGGAAAGAGAGATAGAAAAATTAGAAAATATCCCTGTTACAGAAAAAGAGATAGAGGAAATCGGTGTTGTAGAAGAAGAAAAGAGCCTTACAGAAAAAGAGGTAGAAGATATTAATGTTGTAGAGAAAGAAATAGAAGAAGATAGCAAAATCATAGAACAAGTAATAGAGGAACAAGATAACAGTATTATAGAAGAAGAGATAAAAGTTCAAAATGATAATATTAATGAATTTGAAAGCAATAAAATCAACAACAGAAAAGCAAGAAGAAAAGAGAGAAAATTAAAAGTTTCAAATATATATATGCGTGCCATGAGTTTTATTGTTATGAGTATATTTTTATTTGGAGCAGCAATAGGCAAAGCAGGAGCTATATCATTTAATAATAATAAGATAGCATTGAATTCAAGTTATAGTAATGAGAACTCAGATAATGATGAGAATAATACTAAAAATAATACTGAAAAGAATGATAGAAATAGTAGTGAGAAAAAAGATAATAAGACAAATGCTTCAAATAAAGAAAATAATAAGTCTGATAATAAGTATAAAAACACTAGTGCTGAAGGACAGAAATTTATCTATGATGCAGTAGAAGTAGCTAAAAAACTTAAAAATTGTGATTATCAAAATGGAGGAAAAAAGATTATATTTTTAACTTTTGATGATGGAGCATCTAATACAGTGACTCCTAAAATATTAAAAGTATTAGATGATTATAATGTAAAAGCTACATTTTTTATAATGGGTTCTGTACTTGAAGATGGCGGAGAAAATGCAAAAAAACTAGTTAAAGAAGAGTATAATAAAGGACATGCTATAGGAAATCATTCATACTGCCATGATTATAGCGTTCTTTATCCAGGAAGACATCTTGATTTAGAGGCTTTCAAAAATGATTATAGCAAGAACGAAAATGAATTGAAAAAAATATTAGGTGATGATTTTTCTACAAGGGTCATAAGATGTCCAGGAGGGTATATGTCATGGAAAGATATGGACAAGCTAAATGGATATTTAAATGAAAATAATATGACATCTATAGACTGGAGTGCACTTAGTGGAGATGCTGAGGGTGAAAAGAAGGATGCAAGCCAGCTTTTGAAACATGCAGTAGAAAGTTCAATGAATCAAGAAATGGTAGTACTTCTTATGCATGATACTTATGGCAAAGAAGAAACTGCAAATTCACTTCCAAAGATTATAGAATATTTTAAAGGTCATGGATACGAATTTAGGACATTGGGATAATCATATATATTGAAACCTTTTCTTTTTTATAATGGAATAATTAATTTTGGTTTTTTGTTGATATTTTACCAATATAATTTTTTATAAAAAAGTAGCATATAAACCTCAAGCATGTTAGATTATTGTTGCGAACCAAAACCTAAAGGAGGTTTATATGCCGACAACAATATTAAACCAAAACCAATTTCTTAGCAACTATATTTTAGAGTAAATTTACCATATTCTTCTGTGATAAAGAACTATATGATAAATTTAACATCTGAAATAATCGTAACCGAAGGAAATAAAACAATTTCTTCAGCTTATAACAAATTTACATCTAATCGACATAGAAGTACCGGATCAAGATTTTTAAGCTCATATTCATGGAATCATGAAT
>DPOH01000099.1:0-6543 GCA_003539755.1 Clostridium sp. | reverse complement strand
TAATTATTGATGATACTTTAAGTAAGAAAAATACTTCAACAAAAAGAATTGAAGGCTTAGACTTCCATAATTCTCATGCAGATGGTAACAAACCTAAATGGGCTCATTGCTTAGTTACTTCTCATTATAAAATTAAGGATTATTCTATACCTTTAAATTTTAATCAGTATCACCGAAAGGAATCTAGTAAAAATCTATCTAAAAAGTTTTGTGCAGATAACGGGATTAGTTTAGAATCTACCATTTCCCAATTAGGACTAATAGCTTAAATTTTTCCTATTTACTGCACAAGTCTAGTAAATTATGTTGAATATATTTAAGATAGAAAGGAAAATATCTTTCGCAACATGTTGCGAAAATTCGCAGGGGGAAAATTAATATAAGAATATGAAAAAGTAGTATAAGATTTTAGGTTATTGTACTACTTTTTCATTTACTAAAATATAATGATTATTTGTGAGCATTTATGTTTTGGATATTAAAATTAAAGGTGTTAACTAAATTCAAATATTCTTCTAAAGTATTTTTGTTATTAAAAAAGCATGGAAAATTAAGATTATAATTTCCCCAGATTGTAGCAGGCTTTTTTACAAAATAAAATGTGACAAAAAATATTTCTCTTGTATTTAATTTAGTTAAAAGAGGGATAAATGATTTATCCTTAATTTTATAGTAAGGCGTATTGTGATTTAAATTTATTATTTCTTGAAGCAACTTTTTATCAGATGAATCAGAAATTAAATTAAGTAGGTTTTCTTTATCTTCTTCAGAAAGATTGTTTAAGTAAAGGTCAATGTAACATTCATTATTATTTTCTTCAAAGATTTTTTCTATTAAAGTTGTTAATTTGATTTCGCCGTCTTCAATGTTTTTAGCATCTATAGTGAAGTTTAGAAAATTATCAAAGCCAGAAAGTATATTATTAAATTTTATATTAACGTTTGTTTTGAAGCCAGCAGTATCAATTGGAATTAATAAATTATTTTGCATAATCACACCTCGTTTATTTTTTTACCAAGTAAGTTAAATATATAAAATATACTACATAAATCAATAGTTATTGTCTAGAATAAACAGTTATACTTTAGGGTATTATTTAAATAATGTATTTATATGGTAAAATAAAAGTTGTAGTGTCTTAGATGGAGGTAAAAATGGCGAAGATAGTTATTGTTGAAGATAATGAAAATATAAAAAATGAATTGATTGAGTTTTTAGGTGCTTATGGATATGAAGCTGTTGGAATAGATGATTTTAAAAATGTAGTAAAGTGCATACTTGATAATGAGCCTGATCTTGTTCTTCTTGATATAAATCTTCCTTATTGTGATGGATACTTTATATGCAGTGAGGTTAGAAAGAATAAGAATATACCTATAATAATAGTTACAAGCAGAGACAGTGATATGGATGAAATTATGAGCATGAATATAGGTGCAGATGATTTTATAACAAAGCCATATAATACTCAGATTCTTCTTGCAAGAATTGGGGCTGTTTTAAGAAGAAGTGGGAGTAGTACAGTAAAAGAGTATATGGAACATAAAGGTCTTAAACTTAATGTAAATAAAGGAGAAGTGGTTTATAAGAATAATACTGCTGATTTAAGTAAAAATGAATTTAAGATACTGACATGTCTTATGAAAAATAAAGAATCAATAGTAAGCCGTGAAGATTTAATGGATTATCTATGGAGCTCGGATTTATTTATAGATGATAATACTTTATCTGTTAATGTTACAAGGCTTAGAAAAAAATTAGATGACATAGGATTTAAAAATGCTATAGAAACTAAGAGGGGGCTTGGATATATCTTACTATGAATATAAAAGATTATTTTAAATCGAATTTTCCCTTTTTAATAATAAATTTTATAGTGTATATGTTCATATTTGTAATTATGAAAATAGCAGATATGCCTAATATAGTATTGTTTTCTATTTTCTTTATATGGTTTGCTCCAGTTATTATTTACATGATATTCAATTACCATAAGGAATCAAAATTTTATGGTGAAATTACTAATATTGTTGCAAAACTCGATAAAAAATATCTTGTAGCAGAACTTATAAAGAGACCAAATTATTATGAGGGAAGAATATTCTATGACTGCCTTAGAGAATGTAATAGGAATATGCATGAAGAAGTAAATGTTCATAAATTTCTTCAAAGAGAGTATAGAGAATATATAGAAACATGGGTCCATGAAATTAAAACACCTATATCATCATTAAAGCTTACTGTTGAGAATGACAGTTTAAGGGGAAAAAATGAACTTATAAGAGATATAGAAAAGATAGAACAGTATATAACTCAAGCTCTTTATTATTCAAGGAGTACAGATGTAAGTAAGGATTATATAGTAAAGGAATTTAATCTTGAGGATGTAGTTAATGAATGTATAAGAGAAAATAGGCATGATTTTATAAATAAGAGGATTTCATTAAAAATAAATAAAGTTAATACTAAAGTTATATGTGATAGTAAGTGGCTTAAATTTATTTTAAATCAGATAATAATAAATTCAATTAAGTATTGTAGAGAAAGTGGAGCACAAATAAAAATATATACTGAAGAAAATAACAAGTCATCTGAATATTACGTGAAGGATAGAAAACTAAACTTAATAATAGAGGATAATGGAATTGGAATATCAGAAAAGGATATAGATAGAGTTTTTGATAAAGGCTTTACTGGAGAGAATGGAAGAGTATATGGAAAAGCTACTGGAATAGGGCTTTATTTATGCAAAAAGCTATGCTGTAAACTTCAGCTTGATATAAATATAAGATCAAAGAAGGAATGTGGCACAAAGGTTATAATTTCATTTTAAAGATATAAAGTGCAGAGGTTGCAGTAAATATAAACTGTGATACCTGCACTTTTTTGTACACAATACGGTAAATGCAGTGATTAACTATTTGAGAGTGACAAATATATATTTTATCTTACAGAATTGTAAGGTAAGTGAAAGGTTATTCGATGGGAATAAAATGGATGAGAGTATACAATAAACTTGTAAGAAAAATGAGGAGGAAATGACTATGGAAAGCATATTAAACGTTGAAAATATAGAAAAATATTATGGAAATAAGGACAATATTACAAAGGCAATTAACAATATAAGCTTTAAAGTTGAAAAAGGTGAGTTTGTTGGAATTATGGGGCCTTCAGGGAGTGGTAAGAGCACCCTTTTAAATTGTATATCTACAATTGATAAAGTGACAACAGGTTCAATAAAAATAGATGGTCAGGATATTACGAGATTGAAAAATAAAAAGCTTGAGGATTTTAGACGTGACAAACTTGGATTCATATTTCAGGATTTTAATCTTTTAGATACGCTTACAGCTTTTGAAAACATAGCATTAGCTCTCACTATAGCTGGTAAGAAAGGAAAGGAAGTTGAAAAACTTGCAAAGAGCGCAGCTGAAAGTCTTGAAATAGAAAGTGTATTAGATAAATATCCATATCAGATGTCGGGCGGACAGAAACAGAGGGTGGCAGCTGCAAGAGCTATAGTTAATAATCCTAAGATTATACTAGCAGATGAACCAACTGGTGCACTTGATTCTAAGGCTGCAAAACTGTTATTAAATTCAATGGAAAAGTTAAACAAGGAATTAGAAGCGACAATACTTATGGTTACTCATGATGCATTTACTGCTAGCTATGCCAATAGAATTTTGTTTATTAAAGACGGAAAGATTTTTAATGAGATTATAAAAGGAAATGATACTAGAAAAGAATTCTTTAATAAGATAATTGACGTAGTGACAATGCTTGGAGGTGACTCAAAAGATGTATTTTAAAATGGCCTTTAACAATGTGAAGAGAAGTTTTAAAGATTATACTATTTACTTTTTAACTATAACCTTTGCTGTATGTATATTTTATAGCTTTAATTCTATAAATAATCAGACCATAATTGGAGAAATGAGCAGTAATCAGAAAGAATACGTTACGCTTATGAATCAGTTTATTTCTATATTATCTATAGGTGTATCTGTAATTCTAGGAAGTCTCATAATTTATGCAACAAACTTCCTTATAAAAAGAAGGAAAAAGGAATTTGGAGTATATATGATTCTTGGAATGAAGAAAAGATCTATGTCTATAATATTATTTTTAGAAACTTTATACATTGGTATTATTTCATTAGCAGCGGGGCTTGTTCTTGGTTTAATATTAGCACAAGTATTATCAATATTTACAGCTAAGTTATTTGTAGTTGAAATGACTAAATATACATTTGTAATATCTTATGAAGCAATGTTTAAGACAATATTATATTTTGGGATTATGTATATTTTAGTTATGATATTTAATGTATTTGTAGTTTCAAAATATAAATTAATAGACTTATTATATGCTAGTAGAAAGAATGAGCCTATAAAAATAAAAAATATATATTTGTCATTTGCGGTGTTTGTTTGTTCTATTGTATCCATTGGATATGCTTATTATTGTATTAATATTTCAGGATTGGATTACTATAAAATTGAATTTAAATTATCAATAGGTTTTGGAATATTAGGAACTCTCTTATTCTTCTATGGGATAGCAGCAGTCATATTGAATATAATTCAGAAAAAATCCAATATATACCTTAAAGGATTAAATAGTTTTAGTATAAGGCAAATATACAGTAAGTTTAATACAAATTTTATATCAATGACTATAATATGCCTTATGCTTTTAGTTACTATAGGAACTCTTGCATGTTCATTAACAGTAAAGGATTCTATGGAACATACACTTAAGGAATCGACACCATTTGATGCGTCAGTTAAAATTTTTAATATTGGAAGCGAATCAAAAAGTAATATATCCATTACTGAAGCTTTAAAAAAAGAAGGATATAATTTGGGTGAAAATGATGATTATATGGAATTTAAGGGATATATAGATGATACTTTACCATGTATTGATTATTTAGACAAATATGTAGATTTGGCTACAGCAAAAGATTTACTTGGAAACGGATTTTTCAATAGTACTCAGCTTATAAGAATATCGGATTTTAATAATTTAAGAAAGTTTTCAAATAAAGATACTATAGATTTACAGGATAATGAAGTATTAGTAGCATGTAATTATGAAATTTTACTGGATGCAGCAAAAGAATTTGTAAAAAATGAAAAAGAAATAGACATACATGGAATTAAATATAATATAAAAGAAAATAAATTAATAAAAGACTATACACAAACATCTCCTACAGCAACTACTATGTTTGCATTAATAGTACCAGATTCAGTTGTAGATAATAATAAGAATGCAAATTTAAACCTTGATTTAATAAATCTGAACTTTAAAGGTATAAACAAAGAAAATACAGAAAATGAACTTACTCAAATCTTAAGTAAAGATAAAAATGGTGATGATGGATATATTCTATTTGGAATGACAAGACAAATGTGTATTGACGCAGGAAGAGGATTATCAACATTAATCTTATTTATTTCAGTGTATATAGGAATAGTATTTCTTTTAGCAAGTGCAGCAGTATTAGCACTTCAACAGTTATCATCATGTAATGAATCTATAGAAAGATATGAAGCTCTTAGAAAAATAGGTGCAACAAAGAAAATGATAAATAGGAGTATATTATATCAGGTAGGAGTATTCTTTGTATTCCCACTAACACTTGCATTAGTCCATTCATTTGTAGGTATTAAGGTAGTAAATAATTATCTTATAACATTAGGATCATCTAATATGATGAATTCTATATTAGTAACAGCTTTAATTTTAATAATTGTTTATGGTGGATATTTATATGGCACATATATTTCTTATAAAAATGTTATAAATAATGAGTTTAATTAAAAGGAGTTAAGATAATGCTTTGTGGAATTAACTATTTGCTATTATACTGTATTGAAAATATCGTGGAAATACTATTTTTATAAGTTTTAAGAAAGTACTGGTAAATCTAGTACTTTTTTTATTTGGATAAATTTGATATGATTTAAAGGTGACTATAAAAACAAAGGAGAACTGCTATGAAATATAAAAATTTTGTTGAAGCATATGAAATATTATCGAATTATTTACCATGGGCAATTTGTATAGAAGATGCTGGTGGCAGAATCTTCTATGTTAATGAAATTTTTGAAAATATATTCAATATTACACTTGAAGAATCAAATAATAAATATTTTGATGAAATTGTAGACTTTGAAGTTTTGGAGAAATTTGCTGGAGATATAAGCGATAAAAATTTAACAATAAATAGAATTAAAATTGGAAGTAATATATATAACATTTATGAGATATTATTAAAAAATAATGAGGACAATATATATGCTATCTGCAATATTATAGTTGACGAAGGTGAAAGAAAAGATAGAGAATATAAGTTAGAAAAGAAGGAATTTATGTTAAGAAAAATAATAGATGGAATTAAAGAAGCAATATTGTATAAGGATAAAGAAGGAAGAGTTAAAAATTATAATAAAGCATTTAAAGAATTATATAATAGTTTAGGTGTCAAAGAGATATTAGAAAAAATAGCTACTGAAGTTGGTTATGATGAAG
>DPOH01000035.1:16695-17049 GCA_003539755.1 Clostridium sp. | reverse complement strand
CTATGATTGATTTTGATACACAAGATGTATATACTTCAATAACAATATTTGGAGCTATAGCTGGAATAATATTTGTAGTAATACAACAGTTTGTTTTTAAACAAGGAAGTTTAGAGTATATCATTGGAGGAATAGCAGGAGCATTAATTATAGGACTAATAGTATTTGTCACAAGAGGTATGGGTGAAGGGGATATTGAGATAGCCGGAGTTTGCGGTTTGTTTTTAGGTCTTAAAGGAATATTGATTGCTTTATTTTTAGGAATAGTTATAGGTGGGATTGCAGGAATCATTATTCTTTCATTAAAAATAAAGAATGCTAAAGATAGAATGGCATTTGGACCATTTATAGCTA
>DPOH01000035.1:0-16645 GCA_003539755.1 Clostridium sp. | reverse complement strand
GCATATTTAAAGTTTTTATATTGACATAAACTCTTAAAGGCGTAGAAGTTGGGGGAGGCTGACCTAGTTATGGCGACTGAAAAAAGAAGGTTAGGTAATATTCTTGTAAATGCAGGAAAAATAACAAGTTTTCAATTACAAGAGGCATTAAAAGCTCAAAAGTCATTAGGTAAAAAATTAGGTGAAATTCTTGTAGATAGCAAAATTATAACTGAAGACGACATAATTGAAGCTATAGAGCAACAAACAGGAATTAAAAAGGTTGACTTAAATATTGTAGATTTCAATAAGAAAGCCATTAGTTTAATTCCAGAGAATTTATGTGTAAAGTATACGCTTATACCATTTGGGTTTGAAAATAATAAAATTAAAGTTTCTCTTGCTGATCCTTTAAATATATTTGCAATTGATGATGTAGCTATATCTACTGGGTTTGAAATAGAATCATTTATATCAAAAAAGGAAGATATAAAAAAATATATAGGGATATATTACAGCAGCCAGCATGTAGATAATGCAGTAATTCAGTTATCTAAAGAAAGCACAAAGGCATTAAAAAACTCAAAAGAAGCTTTTGAGTTAAATACTGATATAAATAGTGCTCCTGTTGTAAAAATGATTGACTATTTATTTAAAAATTCAGTTGAACTTAATGCATCAGATATACATATAGAACCATTTGAAAATGAAATAATAATAAGATATAGAATTGATGGGAAACTGAGAACAGTCAATAGATTAGGTATCGAAAGTTTAGGAGCATTAGTTACTAGAATAAAAATTATGGCAGGTTTAAATATTGCTGAAAAAAGAATTCCCCAAGATGGAAAGATAATGGTTAAGATAAATAAAAAAGAAATTGATCTTAGAATTTCTATATTGCCAGTAGTGTATGGTGAAAAAATAGTTATAAGAATATTAAATAAAGATAATGGAATTCTAAGCAAAAGACAATTGGGAATGGGAGAAAAGGATATAGAAAAAATAGATAAAATAATATCTAATCCCCATGGAATAATTCTTATTACAGGGCCTACAGGTAGTGGTAAATCTACTACATTATATACATTATTAAATGAAGTTAATTCTGATGAGTTAAATATAGTTACAATAGAAGATCCAGTTGAATATACAATGGATGGGGTAAATCAGGTAAATGTAAATGAAAAGTCAGGTTTGACATTTGCAAGTGGATTAAAAAGTATATTAAGACAAGATCCAGACATTATCATGATTGGAGAAATCAGAGATGAAGAAACTGCAGAAATTGCGACAAGAGCAGCAATAACAGGGCACTTAGTATTGAGTACTTTACATACTAATGATGCACCTTCAACTATAGTAAGACTTATAGATATGGGCATTAAACCTTATTTAGTTTCAACATCTGTAGTAGGAATAGTAGCTCAGAGACTTGTCAGAAGAATATGTTCAAATTGCAAAACATCTTATGAAGCAAGTGAACAAGAAAAGAAGATTTTAGGTAAAGATTTAGATGAAAAAGTGACTTTGTTTAAAGGAGAAGGTTGTGGATATTGTCATGAAACTGGCTATGTAGGAAGAATGGGAATTTACGAGATAATGGAAATTACTAGAGAGCATAGAGAAGTAATTAATCAGGGAGTAAATTCAGATATTTTAAGAGATATATCAGTTAAAAATGGAATGGTAACGCTAGAAGAAGAATGTAGAAATTTAGTATTAAAAGGAGTTACTACAATAGGAGAACTAGCTAATATAGCAAACATATAACTTTACATTATGAAAAGGGGGGTGTCTTAAATGGGAAAGTACAAGTATAGAATCATGAATTCAGATGGTGAAAAAATTGATGGAACTTATGAAGCAAATTCAAGAGAAGAAGTCATAGATTATATTGCTTCTAATGGATATTATCCTCTTTTGGTAGAAGAAGTAATTGAAAGCAAGAATATAGAATTTAAATTTGAAAAAAGAGTTAAAGTCAAAGATATAGCTATTTTTTGTAGGCAATTCTATACTATGCTTAATGCAGGAGTACCAATTTTAACATGTTTAGACATTCTCTCTAATCAGATTGTAAATGAAAAATTGAGCAAAGCTGTTAAAGCAGTAAGTGATGATGTTGAAAGAGGCGAGATATTATCTGATTCCATGAAGAAACATGAAGAGGTTTTTCCTAATTTTCTAACAACTGTTGTGACAGCAGGAGAAGCAAGTGGAAATTTAGAAACTATTATGCTCAGACTGTCAGATAACTATGAAAAAGAAAATAAGGTAAATAATAAGGTACGAAATGCTATGATTTATCCTACTTTTTTAAGTTTAGTAGCTGTTACATCAGTAATGTTTATTTTAGTATACGTAATGCCTACAGTTATGCAGATATTTTCAGAATCTGGAACACAGTTACCATGGATGACAAAGTTATTGATTAGAGTTAGTAGTGGAATACAGAATAATTGGATTTTACTTATATTTTTACTTGTTTTAATTATCTTAGGCATAAGTATTTTTTCTAAGACAGACCATGGAATATTATTTTTTAGCAAGTTGAAATTAAAGTTTCCATTAGTTAAAAAAGTTACACAAATGCTTATAGTGTCAAGATTTACAAGGACATTATCAATACTATTAGGAAGTGGATTACCATTGGTTGATTCGTTAGAAATTATTGCACGAATTTCAGGAAACAAGATAGTAGAAGATGCAATGATTAATATAAAAAATGATGTCATGAGGGGAGAAAGCCTTTATTCCTCAATGAAGCAAAGTAAGGTGTTTCCACCAATGCTTTATTCAATGATTAAAATAGGAGAAGAAACAGGTGCTCTTGAAGGAATATTAAATAAAACAGCAGATTTCTATGATGAAGAATTAGATTCAACTATACAAAATGCAGTTTCGCTTTTAGAGCCTATACTTATCATAATAATGGGATTAGTAATAGCGTTTTTAGTAATGTCGATAATGGTACCTTTATTTGATTCCTATAGTCAAATTTAAAGATAAGTAATGCACAATGTGCGATCCAGAGTGCATTAAAATATATAATTTTAGGAGGAGTTTCTATTATGAACAGATTGTTTATTAACAAGAAAAATGAATTAAACAAAAAGAAAAAGAAAGGATTTACTCTTATTGAACTTATTGTTGTAATTGCAATTATTGCAGTATTAGCTGCTATTGCTGTTCCAAATTTCGGTTCTGCTAGAAAGAATTCAAATACTGCAGCAGATCAAGCTAATGCAAAGATAATAGCAACAGCAGTAGCAACAGCAGTAGCTAATGGAGATCAAAATCCAGAAAATGAAGATGTATATAGTAAATACATAGATGGAGGTAAAATACCAAAGCCTCAAACACCTAATACAAATAAATTTGATGTTGATTATGATATAAGTAATGGAGTAACTGTTACATTAAATCCAGCTCCAGCTGAGGGTGAAGCACAAGTTTACCCTGTACCTGAAAGTACTGTAGAGGCTGAAGATAGTAAAAATGATGATACTAATAAGGATTCTGTACCAGCAACTGAATTAGAAGAAGCTGAAAAAGTAGCTGAAAGCAACAATTAATAAAAATTTATTACCATAATGAATAGAAAGTAAATACGTATAGTTTATATTATACGTATTTACTTTTAAATTATTATAAACAAAGTTGGAGGCCATATGAAAAGCAAAGATGATAATAAAAAGATAAAAAAATCATTTAACATAAAAGCATTAATGAATATGGATATAAAAGAAATAAAAAATAAAATTCCGTATAAGAAAATAAATGTTAAAAAAATGCTTCCAGAAAAAAAGAAGAAAGTAGTTGCTTTTGATATTGGAAGTATGGTTATTAAAATAGCTGAGGGTACTTATTATAAAAAGGAGCTTATTATAGATAAATGTATGAAAATTCCTACTCCAAAGGGTTCGGTTATTGACGGGGAAATAAAAAAAGACAATGAGCTAATAACGAGAATTAAAGAATTTTTAAATGAAAATAAAATTCATGCTAAATATGGCATTTGTACAACAAATTCAACCACAATAATAAACAGAGAAATATTAATTCCTAATGTTGAAGAAGAAGAATTAGATACTGTAGTAAGATATGAAATACAGCAGTATTTACCTATAAACTTAGATGACTATGTATTACAGGTTAAAGTTTTAAGTGAAGAAAAAACAGTAGAAGGATTGGATAAGTTAAATGTAAGGGTTATAGCATATCCTCAAAAAATGGCAAGGTCATACTATAATTTACTTGAAAAGCTAGATTTAAAACCATATGCATTAGATGTTAATTATAATGCAATGGAAAAATTAATTAATTATACACAAAATAGGATTGAAAATAATAATGATAATTCAATTGCTTATATAGATATGGGAGCTGAATTTATCAATGTTAATATATATAAAAATAGAAATCTTGATTTTACAAGAATAATAAAAGCTGGTGGAAATGATATTGATGATTACCTTCAGAAATTAACTGGAATGAGTCATGATGAATTAGAAAAAATGAAAAGAAATGATATTAATCTATATAATGATGAAAATGCTGATAATTTTGTAGTAAGAGAAGTAGTAAATGAATGGATAGAAAAAATAGAAAAAATAATTAATTTTTATAAGAACAAATCTATGGGAAATAATGTGGATGAAATAATTATTTTTGGAGGAAGTTCTGAATTAAATGGAATAGATAAATATTTTGAAGAAAAGCTTCAAATAACAACAAAAAGAATAGGTGATATTTCTAAAATAGGATTTAAATTGGATAGTAATAATATGCCAGTTGATGATTTTATGAATGTTATAGGAAGTGTTATTAGATTATAGTGGGAGGGGCTATTTTAATATGAGAGACTTAAACTTTTTTGGTCCATATGAAAGTAAGAAAAAACAACGTATTAATACAAATATCTATGTTTATGGTGTAGTAGTATTAGTAGTATTTATAATAATTACTTCTTTTGCATTTAATACTATTAAATTATTAATTTTAGAAAATCAGACAAAAACCATTAATAAGAAATTAAATAATACAGAAATACAGGCTCAAATTAAAGAAGCTAGTAATATTAATAGTCAAATAGAAGTATTAAATAACTACAATAATGCATTGATAGATATTTCGCAAAAAGTAAAACAAAGAAATAATGTGTCAGATGAAATTCTTAATGATATAAGCAAGGACGTGCCAAGTAATATAGCATTTAAAAATATAGATATAGAAAATAATGTTATAAAAATTAAAGGAATAGCCTCTGATTGGGTGAGTGTAGCGCAATATGTACATACTTTAGGTCAATTATCAAGAATGCAGGATGTTACTGTAAATTCAATAGATCAATCAGGTGCTGTAGAAGGTGAATATTCTTTTGATATAAAGTGTGTACTGAAGGAGGTTGACTGATTATGAAAATAAGTAATAGGGAAAAAGTAATGCTATGTATCTTAGGAAGTATAGTGTTGGGAATAGGCTATTACAAATTTGTATATAAATCATTGAGCCAGAAGGTTGTGGTAGCAGAAAATAAAAAAGATGAAACTGAAAATAAATATAATGCTGCTGTTACAACTGTACAAAATATTGAAAATAGAAAAAGTGATCTTAAAATATTAAAATCTCAGATTTTAAATTGCTCAGAAGGTTTTTATCCTACTATCAGCGAAGAGCATATAATTTTAGAATTAAATCAGTTACTAACTGGAAGTGGACTTAAGGGTGGCATAAAATTTGATCCAATAGTTACACAGTCTGTTGAAAAATCGGAAAAAGAAAGTGTTAATATTCCTGAAAGTTCAGTACAAAAATTTGTAGATCAATATTCTAAGTTAAACCCTAATTCAGGAATACAAAGTGATACTATGGCATCAGGACAAGATAAGAATACGGATACTTCAAACAATAATTCTAAAAGTAGCCAAATTGGTAGTGGGAATTCTAATGATAAAAATAATAACTTTATTCAATATTTAAATTGTTCTATAACCTTTAGTGGAACATATGAAAATCTAAATACATTTTTAAAAAGTATTAGGGAAAGTAAAAGAAAGATAATTGTTAATTCATTAAGTACAGCTCAAGATTCGGCAAATGGAATAAATGGTAAAATAAAGCTTGAAATTTATTCTATACCTAAGATTGATAATGAACTTGAAGAATATTTAAAATGGAATTTAGATGGAAGCAGTAATGGAACAGCAACATTTAGTTCAAATCCAATAAGCGATATTGAAAATAATGAAGATGAAAATGTAGATTTTGTTTTATCTTCAAAGCCAATGATTGCAGATTTACCAAGTGTAATAATAGGAAAAGCAAATGACAGTACAAGAACTACATATGTGTATGCAGATAGTAATAAAACAGAAGAGGTAGAATTGGTCTTAACTCAAGAAGGAGATAAGTATTACTATAAATATAAAACTTCAAAAGGTACATATCCTAAAGACTTTAATGGAAAAGGTGTTGAATTTATACCAGCATTAAGTACAAGTATAAATGTAGATGTATTTAGTGAAAGCAGGACTGATTCAGATGATGAAGCAGGAGTAAAACTAAAAATAACTAATAATACAGATATGTTGGTAAATGTGAATATAATTGGAGATGATACCACTAATCCAAGAATTACAGTGGATGGTGACAGTAGTAAAGTGAGTGTCAACCAAAAGTAGGTGTAATTATGATGAAGAAATCTAAAGTAAAAGCAGGATTTACTTTGATAGAGATTATAACAAGTATGACAATTACTATGATTTTGTTAGTTGGTGTATTTAATGCATATATGATGCTTATTAAAAATACTAGGGAAGGAGAAGTTAAGCAGAAAGCCACCCTTATTGGGAAAGACTTTATAGAAAAAATTAAAGCTTCTTCAGATGAAATCATAAGTGAGGACGGAAAAATATATTTAGCTGATAATATACCAATAGATAAATATTCAAAACAAGGGATTGTAAAAATTAAAAGAGATGGCAGTATCACCACTGGCCAAGATTATGAGTATGAAGCAGTTATAAGTTTATCGAAAAAACTTGCTAATAGTAATGATGGTGCAAATGGCTTCTCTTATGAAGAGGCTGAAGATAATTCGTTTGTTGTAGGGGATAATACTATATATTTAAGCAATGAGTGTCCATTGAAAGAAAAAGGTGATTTTGATATAACTAGCAACCTAAAAATAAATATAGATAAATATGGGGATGGTACTATTGGTTTTGATGGAAAAGAAACTAAAGATACTAATAGTATGAATATAGTATTGGATATGAAGTATTGTACCTCAAAGGTAGAAATTGATATTATAAATAATTCAGATAATACATTGAATTTATGTGTACTAAATAGTGGCTATATGAGTGATGGTAAAAGAAATGTTTATATTAATAATGAAAAAGGTTCAGTTAATGAATATTACAGGACTGATTTACAAGATAAAGGTGAAACTTTATATAATATTAATATTGATATTAACGAAAAAGGTGACAAAAAGAAAAAGATATTTAAATCTACTTTTGTAAAGAAAATCAAAATTTATTAAATATAGAAGGGAGGGAGAATGGTGTTAATAAAAAGAAAAAATAAAGGTTCAAGTCTTATATTTGTTGTTATTATTTTTTCATCTATCTTAATTATATCGACTGGAATGTTATCAATGGTAGCAGGAAATTATAATGGAAGAGTAACGGAAAATAAGAGAGTTGAAAATCTATATGGTTCCGAAAGTGGATTAGATATAGCGCATAATGTAGTCGCAAAAATTATAGAAAATGCTAATAAATATAGTTATAACGAAGTAGATGAGTTAAAAGATAAATTTGCTGATTCTGGAGATAAAGATAAATTAATTAATGATGCTTTTAGAGAAAAGTTCAAGGAATATATTAATGGACATTTAAAAGATAATATACAGGGAACAAAAGGAAAGTATTATTCGGCTGATTTAAAAGATGAATTTACTGTTGATTATGGTGGTGCATTAATTGAATTTGAAGCAAATGAATCTGAAAGTAATAATTTGAAATGGGTTTTGAAGGGCGAACAAGGTGATGATGATAAAGAATACACAGAATTTAATTTGATATCAGAATTTAAATCAGATAGTCAGGATATAGGTGTATCTAAAGTTGGAACTAATGAGAGAAAAATAAAGGTAAGTTATAGTATAGAAGTACCGAATTATGAGGAAGTTACATTTAAAAGAAGTCGGGTTAAAGAAACTATAAAAGACATTCCAGGAATAACTATTGGTGGAAATATGAAAGTAGAAGGTTCTGATTTAAATATTAAGGGGGATGTATTTGTTCAGGGAAATGATATCTCAGATTTAGCAATGGAAAATAGAACATATAAGAAATATGATTCTGGAATTATATTAGATAACTCAAAATCATCACAAAGCAATATTAATTTTGACAATAGTGTTTATACAAGACAGACATTTAATATACAAAACAATGTAAATGTGAATGTAAATGGGGATTTGTATGCAAAAAATTTGTATGCAGGTAACCCTGAAGATGGGAGTAAAACAACTAATTCAAAATTTAAGTTAAGTAATGATAATAATAAACTTGTTTTAGATAATGATTTAGCTATAAAGGCTAATAACACCGATATTACAGTTAGAAATTTTTATGGAATAAGCGATAAAACAGATGAGGATTCTCAAAAGGTAAGAAAATCTAGTTCTATAATAATCAATAATTATAAAGATGACACTTGTAAATTAACCATAGAAAATGAAGCATATATTGCAGGAGTTGCACATATTGATACAGATAATAGTTATCAAACTGGTGAATCAGTTGCTGTTAAGGGAAACTATAATGCATATTCTGTACCAGTGGATAGAAGTGATAACTATCCTTATGATGATACATTTGATACTAGTCAATCTCTTCAATTAATTAATGGTGATGTAGAGCAAAAAGCTAAACACTTTTATGAATATTGGAAAGATAAATTGTCTGGTGACAATAAAGTAGATTGTGGCGGAGTTGTTTTTAATAATATTCAAAACGTTCATAGTATTGGTGCAATAGTATCTGATAATGGAAGTAAGGTTTATAATGCAAATTTTGATTTGGAGAATTTTGAAAGTGTATTAAATGAAAAGCGCGAGGATTATGCTAATAAAGTCTATAAAATGGACTTTGATAATGAGTCAAAGAATCATGATTTACAGGATTATGATGGAACAGAATTAAATGCGGTTAAGGTAAATGATTATATTGGATTTAATCAAATGGATGCAAAATATGAAATAAATAAAGATGATGAAAAAAAAGATGTTATTTTTTCAAAGAATAAGTCTATAGTACTTAAAGGCAGTTATAAAAATGAGAATGGTCAATCTATTGATAATAATGATACTGAGTATGATCCTAATAATTATATAGTATTAGATTTAACTTCAAACCCAGATTTACAGTCTGTAATAATATGTGATAAAGATGTAATAATTGATGGAAATGTAAATTTAACTGGAGATATCATTACTAACGGAAATCTTATAATAAAAGGAAATGGAAAAGTTAATATAAACTATGATAAAGATGTTACTAATAAAATTGAAAATAGTAATACGCAGATGTTTAAAGACTTATTTGGAAGCAAATATGTTGAGGATAAAGCAGAAGAAAATATTTTGTATAGTAATATAAATTCAAATTCAATAGATTTTATAAAGACTAAATCATGGAAGATATTACAATAAAATAGGAGTGGCCTTGACTATGAAAAAGAAAAGTGATGGTTTTACATTATTAGAGTTGTTAATAGTACTGGCACTTACAGGAATAATCATGAGTATAGTTATATCTATGTTTATGAAGGGTAATAAAGTATTTGCTAATTCGAATACTAAGACTACACTTCAAATGGATGCAAAAGATATTCAAGAAAAAATAAGTGACATATGTATGCAGGCAAACAGTATTGATTATGTAAAAGGAAATGTAGAAAATGATGAAATTACAGAATTGGTTTTAAAATTAGATCAAAATGGAAATGAAGCTTATATTAAACTGAATAATAATAAGTTAAATATTAATGGATTTAATATACCAAGCAATGTACGTAGTATTAAAATTAACAAAGAAATAGTAGATGAAGCGTACAAAAAAAATAGTGATTTATATAAGTTTGTTTCTATAAATTTTAATATTGAATTACAAGGAAAAAGGCCATTTGGTGATGATGTAATATATCCGGTAAAATTTACTGTGACATTTAGAAATAGGTAATTAAACATATAGTTAATAAATTAGCTAAATTTATATTTAAAGGAGAGGAAATTTGTTGAGCTGCAAAATTAGGTTGAAACATAAAAAAAAGATTTTTAAGTTTTTAAGTATTTTATTAGTAGCAGCTATGATTATTGGTTTTCAAGTAAGAATAAATTTAAAAACTCAAGCAGCAGAATTTACTGAACCAAGTTTTTCTATATCGGATTTGAGTTATACTCCTGAAACTCCTAAAAATGGAGAAGATATTACCGTTACAGGAAAAATAGTTCCGAATGATTTTGTTACAAGTGTTCCTGAAAATGATATTGTTTTGGTTTTGGATGTGTCTGGAAGTATGGAACATGATTACCCTTATATAAATCATAGAGTTGTGTATTATTTATTTAGGGGATATTATTGTGAAGACTGTGGAAAATATGTTGATGGAAACCATGTAAATGACTATGTAGAAAATAATAAGTTAAAGGAATTAAAAAAAGCTGCAAATAATTTTATAGATAAGATGAAAAGTATTCCAAATGTAAAAATGGGTATTGTTGCATATTCTGACTATGCATGGGTTAACCCAAATGGATTTTGGAGATATAGCCAAACAGGTAGTCTTGATGTTCGTTATCTTCATGATATACCAGATTATAATTCAGAAGGAGACTATTTGCTTGATAGTACTGATAAAAGATTATCGCAAATGGTTAATGGACTAAGTGCATTAGGTGGAACTAATACTGGTGAAGGTATGAGAAAAGGGCTTAAGTTACTTGAAACGGGTGATAAATCTGCAAAGAAAACATTGGTTTTAATGTCTGATGGTCTTCCTACTTTTTATTCTGTTAATGGTAGGGGATATGACTATTATATGAAAGAAGATTTTAGTTATCCTGATTATAGAGGTACTGGAAATAGTGATAATGATGGAAAATGCTTAGAGTATGCAACTAGTATAGGAAATGAAATTAAGAAGCAATCATTTAATGCATTTACAATAGGTTATGGTTTAGATGAAGATGGTAATGAAAAACTAAAAGAAATTCATAAATCTATGACTGGTAAAGAAATGAGTGGCGATGATAAGAGTAATGAAGAAAATGGATTTTTTGCTACAAGTACAGGTGCCATTGATAGTGTTTTTAACACAATAGGAAATAAAATAATAGATGAGTATTCTGTTAATGATGGCTTTTTTCATGATGAAATGGTTGAAGGATTCGAACTTGGAATTGGTAATGAAAAATTTCCTATACCAAGTATGACGTATAAAAAAGTTGAAGAAACAAAAAATGGGAAAATAATATACCATTGTGATCCATATGAATTTTCTATTGTAATTAAAAGTGGAAAATCTGGTGAATTTGAAAGAGTATTTGAGAAATCATATATTTCATTTTCATGGGAAGGTAATACTATTAGTGCACCAATGTCAGATATGTCAATCAGTGTTGATGATAACAAGCTACCTAATATAAGGGCAGAGCTTATAAGTGAACAAAAGGTACGACTTGACCCCAATGTAAGTGCATCAGTAACATATAAAATAAATGCAGAAAGTTTTCAATATGAAGATACTGCAAATCAGTCTTTTAAGAAAGATGTTATTATTTTAGTTGACACATCCAGTGGGATGGATGTTCAAAAATTAAATCAGTTTAAGAATGGAGTTTTTAATAAACTGTTATCTGATAATACATTAGGAGCAACAAATACAAAGTATTGTGTAATAACTTACAATTCTACAGCAACAATTAAAAATCCTGATAATGAGCAGAACCACCAGAATTATAAAGATGTTGAGGGAGACACTGAAAATTTAAAACAAAATCCAAATAGAATAAATGATTTAGTTATTAAGAATTTAAATACATCGGGAATATCAGATAGAAACATTGGTGATGCATTAGAAAAAGCAGCAGATGTTTTCAATGAAGATAAAGGTCAATGTGATAAATATCTTTTACTAGTATCATCAGGGGAAGTAAATTATACTCAACAAAATGTAGAAGACTTTAAGAATAAAATTGATAATTGTAAGGTATTAGCTTTAGCTATTGAAGGTAATAATGAAAAGAGTAGATCAGTTTCATCATTTTATAATCTGTATAAAGATTTAGTAGGTGGAGATGATGATATACAATTAGCAGATAATGAAGAAGATTACTTTGTAAGTTCAGGAAAAGATAACAATAATGATATTAATAATAGTATTATGTCTGAAATTGCTCAAAAGATTAAGAACGATGGGCAAAAGCAAGACTATGTATTTAATGTATCATTAAAATTTAATTTAGGAAATGATATTGATCTTGTAAGTGGATTGACATCAATAGGTGAAAATTATTATACAGTTGATACAAAGGTTGTATATAAATATAATAGTACAACAAATCAATATGAAGCAGAGCCAGTTAATGATATTACATTTGAGATTAAACCTAATAAAATTGGACAGAAGTGCAAGTTTGGTAGTAATAATACAATATCTTATAACGGAATTAAAGATCCAATAGAAAGAAATATTGGTAAAGTTCCTGAATTTATTATTGAGTCAGAAAATATACAGCATGGAATATACCAAGGTGGAAATTATAATATAGATGAAAGTAATAACCATACATATTCTAAAGGAAGTATTGTTACAATGGGTATAAAAGCAGAAGTTTTTGGGGATAATCCATTAACTTTATCTATAGGAAATAATGCTACAATTCAAGATAAAATTAAAATATATAATGCAGATAATGGGCAATTAATAAGTACGATTGATAATCCATCGTCTGATTCTAAAAATTATAGTATACCTATTTCAGAAGTTGCAGGTGAAGACAAAAAGAATATATTAATTTTATATACAGTAAAAATAAATAATGATGCATCTAGTAAGATTACTAATAGAGTAACAACCTACAATGGTACTTATAAGGATGCAGAAATAAATATAGGAGGAGAACTTCCAGATTTATTTTAATATATCTATAAAAGAAAGACATACACTAGCAATTAAATACTAGTGCATGTCTTATTTTATGCTTATATCTAGTTAAAAGCTTTATAAATAGCTGCTATTCCTTTTTCAAAGTTATCATTTTCAACACCAACTAATATGTTCATTTCACTTGAACCTTGGTCAATCATTCTTATGTTTATTTCAGCATTTGAAAGTGCTGTAAATATTTTTGCTGCAGTACCTCTTTGTTTTGCCATATTGCGTCCAACAGTTGCAATCATAGCCATATTTGGATGTACCACTATTGTATCAGGATTACATGATCTCTTTATTTCATCAATAACAGTTTGAGTTTTCTTCTTTAGTTGTGAGTCTTGAATTACAACACAAACAGTATCAATTCCAGATGGCATGTTTTCAAATGATATATTATTTTGTTCAAGTACTGATAAAAGCTTTCTACAGAATCCAAGTTCTGAATTCATATTGGCTTTTGTTATTGATATTACAGTAAAATCTTTTTTACCAGCAATACCAGTTATTATATTTGGATTAGTTTGATTTATTGTATCATTCTCTTGAACTATAAATGTACCTTCATCTTCAGGCTTGTTTGTATTTTTTATGTTAATAGGAATACCTATTTCTCTAACTGGGAATATTGCATCTTCATGTAAAACAGAAGCTCCCATGTATGATAGTTCTCTAAGTTCTGAGTATGTGATTCTACTTATTGGCTTTGGATTTTCAACTATTCTTGGATCTGCCATTAAAAATCCAGAAACGTCTGTCCAGTTTTCATAAAGATCAGCATTTACACTTGCAGCAACTAGAGCGCCTGTAACGTCTGAACCACCTCTTGAAAATGTTACTATATTTCCATCTTTATCAGAACCATAAAATCCAGGAATTACAGCATTATTTACTTTTGATAATCTGTCTTTAAGCATTTTATTAGTTAAGTCAGAATCTAAAGAACCATCTTCATTAAATTTGATGACATCTTTAGCATCAACAAATTCAAATCCTAAATATTTTGCAAGAATTAATCCATTTAGATATTCACCACGACTTGCAGCATAATCTTTAGAAGCCCCATCTTCTAAATCTTTTTTTATAGTTGAAAGATATTCAGTAATATCAAAATCTAAATTTAAATCATTAATTATTCCTAAATATCTATTTTTAATAAGATTAAATACTTCATCTAAAGAAATACCAACTGAAACGTGTGAATGACAAAGATATAAAAGGTCTGTAACTTTTGAATCCTTAGAGTTTCTTTTTCCAGGTGCAGAAGGTACAACATACTTTCTGTTAGGATTAGATTCAATAATATTTTTTACTTTTTTAAATTGATTAGCATCAGCTAATGAGCTTCCTCCAAATTTTGTTATAATTGTATTCATAATTATAGCCCCCCAATGTTTTTAAATTATACTTAGAATTGTAACAATTAATATAATAATATTCAAGAAATTTTAATAATAAAAACAAGATATTAATGATATAATGAAAAGTGAGAATGAAGAATTAATAAAAATATAGGGTAATTTGATAAAATTTTTATTATAAAAGATTAATTTGGGTAAATTATTATTTGCTAACAAAAGATAAATGTATAAGGGTGAGGGTATAAGTGGAGAAAGAAGTTTTTGATAAAAATATAATACAAGAGGCACAGCAAAAGCTTGCAGAAAAAAGAGCTAAGCAAAATGAACTTGATTCAATTAAAAGTTCAGTAAAAATGATAAGTGACGCAGTAATTTTGCTAAATAGTAAAATGGAATCTTTGAAAAATAGTAATTTAAAAAATGTAGAAGATGCCGTTGCTAATTTTGAAGAAATTGCAGATTATCACAGCAAAAAAATTGATAATTATGATAATAATTTTAATATTATAAAAAGAAAAATTAATTCATTTAATGATGTTGCTGCAGATATGCTTAATAAAATCAGGAATGTATGTGAGTCTTTAGAAGTTGATAATATTCAAGAACTTTCAAAGGAAACAGAAGAATATGCGGACATTATAAAAAATAAAATTAAGGATATAAGCTTAGAATTTGATAGTTTAAATGATATTCGATTAAAGATGGAACAAATAAACGAACACATAAATAGTATAGAAAGCTACAATATTAATGGAAATATAAATGCATTATATCAGTCAATAGAAAAAATTCAGAATTTTGCAGATGTATTTGAAGGTAGTATATCTTATTTAGAGAACAAAGTTAATGATGCTGGATTAATAGATAAAGCTGAGAAGAGAATTGAATCATTTGATAAAGTTTATGATTCGGTAGATTCTATTTTAGAAAAAACAGGAGCTATAACTGAAAATATTAAATCTGCTGAGAATACTGTAAGTAATATATGCAAATATAATGAAGAACAAAATAATAATATTCAAGAAGTAATTCAAAATAAATTTTCACTTTTAAGTCAAATTATTTTGGAGGTTTCAGAGAAAATTCTTAATGAAAAGAATCAAATAGAGACATTTGTAAACCAAAAATATGATTATATAAATGAAAATTTCAATAAGATTAGCTCTGAATATGAAAATAACAATGAAGTATTCAAAAATATCATAGAAAATAATTCTAATGATATTTTTGAAAATATCAAAAATGTTGTAAGTGATAGTAATGCTTTTGTAGAAGAGAGCATTAAGAGTATAGTAGATATTCATAATAATACTTTAAGAGAAAGCATAAGTGAAAAGTTAGAGCAAAAGTTTACGGATAATAATAATATTACAAATGAATTTAGACAAGAGCTAAAAGTTAGATATGATGCATTGGATGAACTGATAAATACAATCAAAAGTGATTCGGTTACAAGTGACGATGCTATAAAAAATATTATTACTGATAATTATGAAAAAATAATTCAGACTATAAATAATATGAGTGAGTCTCAGGATGAAACTATAAATAAAATTAGTGAATTATTAATTGAAAACTTTGGTGATGCATTAGAAAGAATTCATGATGTAGTTTGTAAAAATGAAAAGAAATATTCATGTATTATTGAAAAGATTGAACAGTTATCTGAATCAATGAGCATATTAGATAAAAATATTAATGAAAGTCTTGAAAATAATTTTAAGGATATATATGATAAATTAGATTATTTAATAGATGAGAATATAAGATTACAAGAACAAGAAGAAAAGAAATATAAAAATTTAAATGAAAAGTTTGAAAGATTTTCATTTGATACAACAAAGAACTTTAAAAAACTTAAAGGCACTGTTGACGAATTGTGTATTGAAATTCCTAAGCAAGTAAACTCTAATTTTAAAGAATTATTTTTAGAATTAGACGATAAGTTAAATGATGCATTTGATAATCAGTATAAAAAGATAGAAACAAATATAGAAGGATTAAGTAAAAATATTATAGATAAAGATGAATTTAATAAAAGATTCGAAAAGTTAAATAATATAGATGATAAA
>DPOH01000238.1:297-5501 GCA_003539755.1 Clostridium sp. | reverse complement strand
CAACACAACTAGATTTTAATGTAATTATATTTTAAAATAAACAAAAATAAAAACGTATGAATTAAAATAATTCATACGTTTTTATTTTTAGAAAGTGATTTTTATAATTTAAAATTATGCAATATAGTCGTTGTAAATAACTTTTATAACATACCCACAATGCCGTTCACTTACATATTCAAAACCTGCCGCTCGCAGGTGGGGTTCGCTCAATTCACTTCTATTATCTTCTGCTGTAATAATATTATTTCAATTATTACAAATTTCTGAAGTCCAATATATCTAAATCTATTGCAAATCCCGAAAATATAATGTAGGTTGAATATGATAAGCTACTTTTTCGTACATCTCAGGCTTGGTTTGTAAGATTATTATAACATTTTGCGACAAGCTTTCAAGATGTAAATATAGCCAATTATTTTTCCTATATTTAACTAGCTCTTATTATATTAATAGCGGATACCTTTGCTATGAAAAGCAATCACTCTGCACAAAATCACTTCTTCAGTATCCACTCAGCAACCTCTTCATAAGGATTAGTCTTAGATAATCCAATCCTAGTCACTTCCCCATTAAAAATAGTAAATTCCTTTGTTAATTCCTGAAATGCCAGCATCAATTGCTCACTATTTAACTTTTTACCAATAGTAGCATGTGGAATCCACTGAAATGGCAGATAAAATTTACTTATAGATGTATTTTCTATAGATGATATTCCTTCATTTATGTTTACACACATATTATGTAGATATTCATTTAAAACTGGAGCAAGATATATTACAGATGACTTAAACACACCTATTGATGCAAAAGTAATCACTCCACTTTGAATTTCTTTAATTTTCTCATCTAATAACTCTATTACTCTAGTTTCCTGCTCTGTTTGAAACGAAGCTATAGTTATATGGGGTGGTACACTCCCATCAATCATGAATGTATTTCCACTTTTATATGCTGTTTTATCTATAAGTTTCTGTACTTTTCTTGATGTATTATCATCAAAATATAATGATACTAAATACATCTTCTACCCCTGCATAACCTTAACATAAAAATTTCTAGTTCTTGGCCCATCAAATTCACAAAAATATACATCCTGCCATCGTCCTAATATTAATTTTCCTTCACTTATAATAAGAGTTTGAGAATTTCCCATTGTTGAAGATTTCATGTGTGCATGTGAATTACCTTCAAAATGTTTGTAATTTTTATCATCTGCTGGATATGCTTTTTCAAAACCATAAATTAAGTCCCTCACAACATCAGGATCAGCATTTTCATTTATAGTAATCCCAGCAGTTGTATGTGGACAATATACTATAGCTATTCCTTCTTTAACACCACTATTCTTAATATCTTCTCTTATAGTTTCTGTAATATCAATCATTGTCTGTCTTTGTCCTATTGTTAATGAATGTTTGTATAAGTTACTCATACTATACCTCCATAAATATATCTTAACTACTATTTTAACTCTATAATTCTAATACTTAAACTCCATAATTCATAAAATACTCTTCTTCATTAGTACCTTCATTTAATTTCTTTGTAGAAATTTTAAAATCATTTTTAATATAAAAGTTAATTGCTTTTTCATTTTTGACAAAAACATCTAAAGAAAGTTTTTTATATTTATCCTTACAAAACTCAAGAAGCTCATGTCCTATACCTTGCTCTTGATATTCCTTCTTCACAAAAATCCCTGCAATATAACGCACATCAACAATTCCTATGAAACCTTTTATTATTTCATCCTCTTCAAATACATATACATCTGCTTGAGGAAGCACTTCTTTAACCATTTCAAAGTTATTTTGCCAGTATTCCTTTGGAATAAAAGAATGTGTTTCAATATTTGTTTTTAACCATATTTTCATTACTGTATCCAAGTTGGATGTTGTTAGTTTTTTTATCATTATGTTCTCCTTAAAGTCTATTTAATTATTCTTCTTGATTTTTCTGTATATCCACTAATATATCATAAAACGTATCATACTCATTAAAAACTGTTAAGTGCTTTCCATTAGACACAGTATAAAACTTCTTTTTAGGCGCTTTTATTTCATCAAAATATTCTTTTACTATAGAATACGGTGTCTGCTTTATATTTTTCTTTTAAATAAGAAACAATTTCATGAATATCTTCTACTGATGATTCAATATTAAAAAATTCATTTGGATTTTTTATTAATCATTCTATACTCTTCTTCATAAATTAAATTCTTATTTTTCATTCTATCTTTTCCTCACTATACCCTTACTATTTACTTAATATTTTTATTATCTTGTGAAATTTATATATTGCAATTACTATTTACATGGATACCCCTTTACATTTTTTGTACCATTAAATTACAATCCACCCAATATGCTGTCTATTTAAAATAGTTAATCTGTCATATACTTGTTTACTAACTCATAACATCTTTCTTTTGTCGATTCATATAAAGATGAAATATATACAACTGGTGCAAGTGTACCTCCTTCATATTGTGATGCTTCCTTCTTTGCTTTCGCTTCCTTCTGTTCTATCCACTTAACTTCTTCAGCCTGCAAGCTTTTCATTACCTCTGGAGATAATTCTTTTTTTAGTAAACTGTAAATATCATTTTATTCTTTATCATACATATCATACTCTTTTTGAGCATAACTTCGCATAGCAATTGTCACTCCAGTATCTGCTTCTTTCTTTTCGGGTGAATTATCCAGATCATTCTGTATTTTGTCTAATTTACTTAAAAATTCTTGTTTTCTACCTTCTATTTTTTGAGTTTTATTAATTGTAATATTTTCTTGACCATTTTCTTTTTTAGATTTTGTTTCATTTATATTGTTAACTTGATGACTCTTTTCTGTTTTAGTTTCATAATTTTTATTTTCTTTTGTATCATTTGTTAAATCTGATTTATCTGTATTATTAATTTTATTTGTATTATCTAATACTTGTTGGCTATCTTCCACCTTGCTTGTAGTATTTTGATTTTCAGTATTACTTTTTGCACACGACACTAATGTAGTTATTGATAACACCATAACTATAAGAAGTGAAATCTTTCTAATTTTCATAAGTACTCTCTCCTTGATTTTATTTTTATTATAATAATATATCAAAATTATAAGTTTTATTTCATTATATATAATGATCTATAAAAAAAGTATTACGCTTCACTACATATTTAAATTATAACTAAATTGTTTAAAATAGTATGGATAATTTCTAATTTACATAACAAAATACTTTTAGATAGTCATATAAATTCATTGAACTTAAGATAAAAAAATGTTAAGCTATCAATATTAGACCTATTAAAAAGTCTTTATAAATTTTTTAATTACAATAGATAAAAAGTATTTTAAGGGCTTATTTTTTTCATAAGCTCTTTTTTTATTCATAAAGTGAGGTATAACTATGATAAAAATTGAAAATTTGACTTATTCATTTCCAGAAAAAGATCTATATAAAAATATTTCATTTAATTTAGAAACTGATAAACATGCAGCTTTTATTGGAACTAATGGAAGTGGTAAAAGTACACTTATAGATATGATTATGGATCCTGAGAAATATTTATATGATGGGAAAATAGAAAAATCTCCAAACTGTAAAATTGGATATGTACGTCAATTCTCACAACAAGATAAAGCAAGAGAAATCACTGTTTTTGACTATATTTGTGAAGATTATAATAGAATTCAAAATGAAATAGCTTCTATATGTACTGAAATGGAAACCTCTTCTGATATTGAACCTTTATTAGAAAAATATCAAGAAGCTTTAGATGCATTAGATGCAATTGGTGGAGATGAATTTGAAAACAATGTTAATAAGAAATTAAATCTTGCAGACTTAATGAAACACAGAGATTTAATGATATCCGAACTTAGTGGTGGTGAATTTAAGCTTGTTCAAGTAATGAAAGGAATGCTTAATAATCCTGATTTAATAATAATGGATGAACCAGATGTATTCTTAGATTTTGAAAACCTTAATTCTCTTAAGAATTTAATTAATTCTCACAAAGGTACAATGCTTGTAATAACACATAATAGATATCTTCTTAACAACTGTTTTGATAAGATTATTCACCTTGAAAACATGGAAGTACAAGAGTTTGATGGTAATTATATTGATTACAATTTCTCATTACTTCAAACTAAAATAGAATTAATGGAACTTGCTGCTGAAGATACAGCTGAAATTGAAAGAAATGATAAATTAATCGAATATTTCAGAGAACTTGCATCTGAAAATGCTGAACGTTTCAGAGGCAAAACACTTCGTGCTAGAGTTAAAATTCAAGAAAGATTAGAAGCTCGTAGAATCAAGGCACCATTCTTAGCAATAAAGGAACCAGATATAGATTTAAACACTACAAATGAAATTGATGAAGAAACTATTGCATTAAAGCTTAATAATTACAATGCTGCATTTAATGAAGTTTTATTTGAAGATGTTAACTTTGAAGTTAAAGCTGGTGACAAAGTTGCAATAGTAGGTTCAAATGGTACTGGTAAAACTACTTTAATGCAGGACATATTCAGTAACCATAATACTAATGATTCTATTGATGTAAATGAAAATATTGAAATGGCATATTTATCACAGCTTCAACATAAAACATTAAATGATTCTAATACAGTACGTGAAGAATTTATTGAACTTGGCTTTAAAGATAATGATGAAATTATGGAACATATTTCAAAGTACAGTTTTGAAGACAGAGAAATACTTTATCAAGAAATAGGCTCTTTATCTGGTGGAGAACAAAACATGCTTCAACTTGCTAAAATTTCTACAAGTAATGCAAACATGTTACTTCTTGATGAACCAACAAGCCACTTAGATACATATTCACAAATAGCATTAGAAAAAGCTATAAAGAAATATAATGGCACAATACTTATGGTTTCACATGACTTCTATTCTATAGTAAACTGTATGGATTATATATTATTTGTTGAAGATAAAAAAATAAGAAGAATGAATATGAAAACATTCAAGAAGATGGTTTATGCAAATTACTTTGATAAAGATTATTTAGAAATTGAACATAATAAAAAGATGCTTGAAATACAAATAGAATTAGCTTTGAAAGATAATGATTTTGATACAGCAAAAGAATTATGTGAACAATTAGAAAAGCTTGTTAAACAACTTTCTCGTTAGTCTTTAATATACCGTTGCCAAAAGTGGCAACGGTATA
>DPOH01000238.1:0-232 GCA_003539755.1 Clostridium sp. | reverse complement strand
TGCCAAAAGTGGCAACGGTATATTCATATTAGCTACTTTTATATGATAAAAAGCGTATGAATAAAAAGAATTCATACGCTTTTACAATAGTGATAATACGCAAATCAATACCACTAATTAAATCTCTTTAATATATTATTTATAGATAGATAACTAAATTAAAAATATCCCAATATGCCGTTCACTTATATATTAATAACCTGCGCCTCGCAGGTGGGTTCCACTCAACTTA
>DPOH01000015.1 GCA_003539755.1 Clostridium sp. | reverse complement strand
GAAATAAAAGAAACTATAAAAAAAGAGGCATTTGAGCTTTTTAAGATATATGGCATACGAAAAACTAGTATAAGTCAGATTACTAAAATGGCAGGAATTTCTCAAGGTGGTTTTTATTCATTTTATAAAAATAAAGAAGAATTGTTTTATGAGATTATGGATGATGATATGGATATGCAGATAGAACATTGTTTATCTTATATTGAAGAAAGTGTAAAAGATCCTTTTAATAGGCTTTATTTATGCATAAAGCACAATTGTATGCACATGAGGAAAAATAGGGCAATATGGCTTGATGAACCAGATATTATGAAGATACTTAATGAACGTAAAGAAGAGGATAATATTAAAGAAAGAGAGAAACTTACTAAAGTTATAAATACTTTTTATAATTTCTGGAGAGAAAGAAATTGTATATCATTTATGGATTGTGGCAAACTAGTATCATTATTTTTAATTGCAAGGACAATGTATATAAATAAAGAATGTTGCAATGATGATGACTTTGAAGAAATATTCGATAATTTTATAATAAATTCAATAAATAAGTATCTTAAACTTTAGTTGATAGTAATATAAGCGTGAACATGAAGGATTAGTATATAACTTTTTTGTTCACGTTTCTATTAGTAAAAGTATTAATTTATTTAAATAAACTGATAAATGTGTCAATTGTTATTTGAGATTATTAAGTTAGATTTGTAGTATAGTTGTAAAAAAGAATTCTGCTAAAATGATAACAATTGGAATCTCTAATTTTGTTAGTCTAATGTAAATGTATAAAAATTATACATTAAATTCTAATAAACCACATTATACTAAACGGTACTTACTGTGGTTTATTAGGTTAGTGGATTAAAAAATATCGACTTTTTTTACGTTTTCAAAAGAAAAATATTCTATAAAATGATAAGCTTACAAAATAATTTAGCCATACTTAAAAATAGTGTAAAAATTATTAAGGATACTTGAAAATGATTATCGTTTATGTGATAATTAAAGTGTAATCTACTTAAGGAGGAATGACAAATGAAAAATTATTTAGAAATAGTAGATGTAGTTGCAAGACAAATTTTAGACTCAAGATGCTTCCCAACTGTTGAAGTTGAAGTATACTTAGAAGATGGTTCTATGGGAAGAGCAGCAGTACCATCAGGAGCATCTACAGGAATGTATGAAGCTGTTGAATTAAGAGATGGAGATAAAGAATATTATCAAGGTAAGAGCGTTTTAAAAGCAGTAGCTAATGTAAATGACGTTATAGCAAATAAATTAATTGGACATAATGTTTATGACCAAGTTGGTATAGATAAATTACTTATTGAATTAGATGGAACAGATAATAAAGGAAACTTAGGAGCTAATGCTATTTTAGGTGTATCTTTAGCAGTTGCTAATGCAGCAGCTAACTCATTAGATATGCCATTATACAGATATGTAGGAGGAGTTAATGCTAAAGTATTACCAGTTCCTATGATGAATATTTTAAATGGTGGTTCACATGCAGACAATTCTGTTGATTTACAAGAGTTCATGATTATGCCTGCTGGTGCTGAAAGCTTTAGTGAAGCATTAAGAATGTGTGCTGAAGTTTATCATACATTAAAGAAGATTTTAAATGATAAAGGATACTCAACAGGTATTGGTGATGAAGGTGGATTTGCACCAGACTTAAAGAGCAACAGAGAAGCTTTAGATGTAATAGTAGAAGCAATCGTAAAAGCTGGATATAAACCAGGAGAAGATATGTTCATCGCTATCGATGCTGCATCATCTGAATACTACAAAGATGGTAAATATGTATTAGAACATGAAGGTAAGACATTCACTTCAGAAGAAATGGTTAACTTCTTTGAAGAATGGGTAAATGAATATCCAATTATCTCAATCGAAGATGGTATGGCTGAAGAAGATTGGGAAGGCTGGAAGCACATGACTGAAAGACTTGGCAAAAAAGTTCAGCTTGTAGGTGATGACTTATTTGTTACTAACACTAAGAGATTAGAAAAAGGTATCGATATGGGAGTTGCTAACTCAATTCTTATAAAATTAAATCAAATAGGTACATTAACTGAAACTTTAAATGCTATAGAAATGGCAAACAGAGCAGGATATACTGCAGTTGTTTCTCACAGAAGTGGTGAAACTGAAGATACAACTATAGCTGATTTAGTTGTAGCAGTTAATGCTGGACAAATTAAAACAGGAGCACCTGCAAGATCTGAAAGAGTTGCTAAGTACAATCAATTACTTAGAATCGAAGAAGATTTAAATGGTGTTGCTGAATACAGAGGAAAGAAAGCATTCTTCAATATTAAATAGTTTTATTTAAAAAAGTATTCGTCAAGATTGACGAATACTTTTTTTTGATTTACCTTTTTGAAAATAATTATCAATATACATTGACATAAAGGCGAAAAAATTGTAATATATAAATGAAAATAGTTCTCAATACATCGTATGTTATATATTATTAAGTAGTTTCTTTGTACTGTATATTGCAAAGAAATGATTAAAGTATATACTCTCTAGTTATTTAAATATAAGTTTAAATAATTTTTAAAATAATGCTAAAATTAAAATCTTACTATATGGTTATGCACACCCCATATAGTAAGATTTTAATTATTTCTATTATATATATTTATACAAATAATTTTACAATAAAAATTAGTAAATATGAAAGAAGAGCAGTAGTTGGAATTGTTAATATCCAAGTCCAAACAATATTTTTAGCTATTCCCCATTTTACATTTTTGACTCTTTTACAAGCACCTATACCCATAATTGTAGTTGTGATTATATGAGTAGTACTTACTGGAGCTTTAAATAAAGTTGCAGTTAATATTACTGAAGTAGCACCTGTTTGAGCAGCAAATCCATTTACAGGAGTAAGTTTTGTCATACCGCTTCCCATTGTTTTTATGATTTTTTTACCACCAATTGAAGTACCTAAGGCCATAGCTAATGCACAAAGAAGTATTACCCATGTTGGAACTTCAAAGGAACTAAGTAAACCACCGCTTAATAATGCCATAGTTATAATTCCCATGGACTTTTGAGCATCATTACTACCGTGGTTAAATGCCATAAAAGCACCTGCTAATATTTGAAGCTTTAAGAAAACTTTATTTACTGAACGTCTATTAAAAGGAGCTAAGATTAAATTTAAAAACTTCATTAAAATATAACCAACTATAAATCCAATTACTGGCGAAAGGAATAACCATAAAATTACACTATGAAAAAGATTATGCCAATTTACAGCCTTTAAAGAGTTGTTGTATGAAATCCCAGCTCCTACAAGTGCACCGATTAATGCATGGGAAGAACTACTTGGTATAGCAAAGTACCATGTCAATAAGTTCCATATTATTGATGTTATTAAGATGCACATTATAACCCATTGAGCCATTAATGAACTATCTACAATATTGTCTCCAATAGTTTTTGCAACAGCAGTTTCAGCGAATGCACCAATAAAATTACATATACAACAAATTATAATAGCATTCCTTGGCGATAAAGCTCTTGTAGTTATTGATGTTGCTACAGCTGTGGCAGTATCATGAAAACCATTAATAAAATCAAATGAAAGAGCAAGAACAATAATTATAACTGTGAATATAAGAGAACTATGCATTTTTTATTACAACTCCCTCAATTATGTTTGCTATCTTTTCGCAATTATCAATAGTATCTTCAACAAGTTGATAAATCTCTTTCCATTTCATAACTTCTATAGGATTAGCTTCAGATTTAAATAAATTTGCAATTGTTGTTCTGAATACTTTATCTGCTTTACTTTCTAATTTTGAAACATTCATGATTTTTGCTAATATATCTTTAGATTTACATCCTTTTGTTTTTAATTCAACCATTATTTCATGAAGTTCATCAGTTACATCTACTAATAAATCACATATTGTTTTTATTTCTTCTTTAGGTTCTGATATGTCAAACATAATAAATCTGTGCATAATTGAATTCATACGATCTAAAATCTTATCCATTTCTTTAACTATTGCGTATATATCTTCTCTGTCAATAGGAGTAATAAATGATTCATTTAATTCTCCAGTTAATACACGAACTAATTCATCTCCTTTATCTTCTAACTCAGAGGTCTTTTTTGCGTTCTCATTTTTTTTCTCTAAGCAATTTAAACTTTCTCTTAAAACTTTCGCAGATTCATTAACTAGATCTGCAGATTGTGATAACATATTATAAAATTTATCTTCTTTAGCATTAAATTTAAACATTTTTCCACTCCTTAATTATTATTAAGTCATAATATAAATTGGATAATAAAACTCTAAATATAAATTATAAATTCTGTTAGATTAAGCAGATAATATTTCGCTCTTTTATAATTAATTTTAGATTATATGGAATTTCATATTGTTTTGGACCTCCTATTTTTAAGCACTCTGATGGAAGTTAAATAATAATATTGTTTACCTTCAACAATACTATTATATACCTTTGTTAGATAAAATGCATTTGTTTTCGATGATGTTTTTTATATAATTATATATTTGTTTAAAAAATGCAAAAAATATGAGAGGGAGTATAAAGATAACTATCGTTTTATTCGCGAAGATTGTCGAATGAGATTAGATTTGCTTTGAGATAAATAATAAATAGTTCACTGAAAAGGGGGGGAGACTTTTGCTGTTATTCTAATTCTTAAATTTAATATCTATTCAGTTTTTGAGATTAGTAATATTATTTTTCAAATACACAGTAGAAAGGTATATGAAAATGATAAAAATTATCATTAGGTATTGAAAAACATTATTAAGGAGTTATAATATAAGTATGAAATAATTCTTATTAAAATGGTATGAATTAAATGTATGACCTGTATCAAAGTTTATGATGTAGGCAGAAAAAATATTAAAAAGCGGGGTGCATAAAAATGAAACTTGTTATTGTAAGACATGGAGAAAGTGAATGGAATAAGTTAAACTTATTTACTGGATGGAGTGATGTTGATCTATCTGAAAAGGGAATTGAAGAAGCAAGAAACGCAGGAAAGAGTATGGTCAATAACAAATTTGATTTTGATATATGTTATACTTCGTATTTAAAAAGAGCTATTCATACTTTAAATTTAGCCCTAGAAGAAATGGATAGAGAATGGCTTCCAGTAGTAAAGACATTTAAGTTAAATGAACGTCATTATGGAGCTTTACAAGGATTAAATAAGGCAAAAACTGCTGAAAAGTATGGAGAAGAACAAGTTAAAATCTGGAGGAGATCATTTGCTGTTAGACCTCCAATGTTAAGTGAGTCAAGTGATAAAAATCCAAAATATCAAGAACAATATAGAGGAATAAATAAGGACGAACTCCCACTTGGAGAAAGTTTAGAAGATACAGTAAAAAGAGTTATTCCATATTTTGAAAATGTTATAAAGAAAGATATGATTGATGGTAAGAGAGTTTTAATAGCAGCTCATGGTAATTCAATAAGAGCCTTAGTTAAACATTTAGAGAATCTAACTGAAGAAGAAATATTAAATGTTAATATTCCAACAGGAGTTCCATTAGTATATGAATTTGACTCTGATTTTAATGTGGTTAATAAATATTATTTAGGAGACCAAGATGAAATTGCAAAGAAGATACAAAGCGTATCAAATCAAGGAAATATTGCTCCTAAAGAAATACAAACAGTTTAAATGTAATAAGGAAACACACTCTTCACATTATAGAACTCTATAGTGTATTAAAAACTATAGGGTTCTATTTGTTACTCAATAATACTAATATAAAATTAGTGTTATATTATAAAGTGTTATTTATGATATTTTGGGATTTTCTTCAATAGAATTTATATATTCAGTATTATATATCTTATCATTAGCGTATGTAATTGTTACTATATCATCCCAATGGTATAGAAGGCAGTCAATAATTTCAGGATCATACATAATGGATTTATTTTTTACTAGCTCCTGAATACATTCATCATCAGTCATTATCCTCTTATAAGGTCTTATACTTTTCATTGCATCAATTGAATCACATGCAGCTATTATCCGTGATTCATAAGGTATATCTTTACCTTTTAGAGAAGATGGGTAACCAGTTCCATCAAATTTTTCATGATGATGTAATACTATTTTTGATATATATGATAAACTTTGTGATTTTCTTAAAATATTATATCCTATAGAACTATGTTTTTTCATTATATTCCATTCTTCATTAGTTAGTTTTCCTTTTTTATGAAGTATATTATCCGGAATTCCTATTTTACCAATATCGTGTAAGTGGCCTGCAATATGAAGAATTTCAAGTCTTTGTGAATCAAGATTTAAGAACTTTCCTAATTTATATGACATATCCCCAACTCTTGTAGAATGGCCAGCGGTATAATAATCTTTTGCAACTAATGCTGCAGTAAGACTATCAATTAAATCATGATAAAAATTATTTTCAATCATACATTAATCCTCCTTTACAGAAAAATATGCTTATTATAATTGAAAAAGTTTTTCAATTAATAAAATTATAAATTAAATATAACTGTAATTCAAGAAAACTATATTAAAATTTTATTATATAAGCAATATTCTGCATAAAAGACTAAAAACTATATAAATAATATTGTTTTTACTGTATAATAATTTAATGATTATATAGAATAATTATTAAATTAATACAAATTTGCAAGAGGTGAAAAATGAATATTCGAAAATACGTAGGAAATAGGGATTTTTATAGAATGGTTCTTACGATTGCGATTCCTATAATGATACAGAATGGTATAACTAATTTTGTAAGCATGCTAGATAATATCATGGTAGGTCAAATTGGAACTGATGCCATGAGCGGTGTAGCTATTGCTAATCAGTTTATATTTATATTCAGTTTGTTTATATTTGGAGCAATTTCAGGTCCTGGAATTTTTAGTGCTCAATTTTATGGGAATAATAATCATGAAGGTGTGAGGCAGACTTTTAGATTTAAATTAATTTTATGTGGATTTATATGTTTAATTGGGATTTCAATAATGTGCATATTTAGATATGAATTAATATCGCTATTTTTACATGAAGGAAGTGCCACTGGAAATATTGCTGAAACTTTAAAGTATGGAAGTGGATATATTGCAATTGATATTATTGGACTTGTACCATTTGCAATTATGCAGTGCTATTCTAGTACTTTAAGAGAGACTGGTGAAACTATAGTTCCTATGAAGGCAGGAATAACAGCTGTAGTAGTTAATTTAATACTTAATTTTCTTTTAATATTTGGAATGTTTGGATTGCCAAAGCTTGGTCCATATGGAGCTGCTATTGCTACAGTAGTTTCAAGATGTGTTGAATGTGCTGTTGTTGTTATTTGGACACATGCTAATAAGTCAATAAATAAATTCATTGATGGTGCATATAGTAATTTTAAAATAGAAAGTAGTTTGGCTAAACAAATAGCAATAAAGGGTACACCACTTTTAATAAATGAAGGGCTTTGGGCAATGGGAATGTCAACTTTAACTCAAATCTATTCACATGGAGGTCTTGCTGTTGTTGCTGGATTGAATATTACTAATACAATAGGAAATGTTTTTAATATAGTTTATATAGCAATGGGAAGTTCTGTTTCAATAATAGTAGGACAGCTGCTTGGAGCAGGTAAAATGGAAGAAGCAAAGGAAACAGATACCAAACTTATTGTTTTCTCAGTTGCAAGCTGTTTTGTAATAGGAATATTAATGGTATTAATTTCAACAATATTCCCTAGAATGTATAATACAAGTGAAGAGGTAATAAAATACGCTACATATTTTATTATAATAATAGCCATATGTATGCCACTTGAAGCCTTTATGAATGCTTCATATTTTACGCTTCGTTCAGGAGGAAAAACTTTTATAACATTCTTGTTTGATAGTGTTTCTGTTTGGGTTATATCAATACCTTTTGCATATTGTCTTATGAATTTTACATCATTACCTATTGTTCTAGTATATCTTTTCTGTCAACTTATAAGCATAATAAAATGCATAATTGGATATGTACTGGTAAAAAAAGGTGTATGGATAAATAATATAGTAGATTAAAGTATATATTACTTATATAATTATTAAAGCTGTTTTCTTAATTATTAGGGAAACAGCTTACTTGTTTATAAGAATTAAGTAATCTTGCATGAATGATAAAACTGTTCATTTAGCTTTGAATTATAAAATGGATGTGAAGAAGTTAGAAGATCACTATAGAATAGCAACTAAAGCATCTGAAGTAGAGGATAATTATTCTATACTTTTATATATAAATTTAGAAGATGGAGAAGACTTTGTGAATGCTCTTACTGAAATGAGAAGTTATCAAAAGCAAATATTTAACCAAAGTAATTCAAGCAATAATAAATAGATATATATGGAAATGTGATTAAATTTAATAGCTATATAATTTTTAATTACTTGGATGACATTAAAATAAATTATTTAGAGAAATTAATAATACTAGTTAATGTCATATTTTTTATTGTAACTTATTGTGTATTAAAAAATGAAAATAGATTCTCTTATAAAAGTAATAATAAAATTAATAAATATAAGAGAATCATATATAATAATGTATTCAAACAAATATAATATGTAATTATAATTTTTCAACACGTTTTTGAATTTCCTGCATTCTCATGTCTGTAGAAGCAATAATGTCTGCACATTCTTTTAATTCAGTAGAAATATCATTTTGAGCAGAGCCAATTGATTTATAATAAAGCTTATGTTCAAGGCTTGCCCAAAAGTCCATTGCTATAGTTCTGATTTGAACTTCAACTCTTACATTTTCAACGTTTTTAGAGAAGAACACAGGTATTTCTACAACAAGGTGAAGACTTCTATATCCATTTGGTTTTGGATTTTTTATATAGTCTTTTTCTTTTATTAAAGTAATATCATTTTGCTTTTTTAGCATATCTGCAATATGGTATATGTCTTCAATAAATGAACATACTACTCTTATTCCAGCAATATCATTTAAATTTTCTTTAATAGAAGTAGATGTTAATTTTTCACCTTTTTTAATAAGTTTCTTTACTATGCTTTCAGGTGATTTTACACGTGATTGCATATATTCAATTGGATTTCTTTCACTGTTTATCTTAAATTCAGAATCAAGAATTTCAAGTTTTGTTTTAACTTCTTTTATGGCACATTCATATACCATATATAAGTGTTTCATTTCTATAAATTTATCTTGTAAGCTTTCAATATTAATAACTTTGTTATTTCCATCTAAAAATAATTCTTTCAGTTTTTCTTCAATAATCATTTTGTACTCATATAATATTAAATTTCATTGTCTTTAAAGTATAGCTCAGCAAGAGAAAAGACTTTGACATAAGTTCTTAATTTAGATAAGTAGTAATAACCAAACAAAATACTGTCAAATTCTTATTGTGAGAATGAGCTATAATATTTATTTTATTTTATATTATAAGTATTTGGATGACAATGTTTTCTTTTCTGTAATATATGAACATTTATTAAATTATTATAAACTGATAAAATATTTATATAGCTTATAACAATTATACAACATAGGAGTTAAACATTCTGGAAAGAGTATCATAAAAAATAATAAAATTATTGAACTTGAAAGTAAATTAAATAATGGAGATGATAAGGCATTAGAGGAATTTTGGGCATTTGTTGAAGCAAATGACCCACCACTTATTCAAAATATTGAAGGTAACGATAATGAATCCCTTGTAACTATAATTTATAGAGAAAAAAAGAAGCTTGATAATGTTGTCTTAATACCACCAGTAGGTATGCGAAAACTTGAAAATTGTATATTAGATAAAGTAGAAAATACAGATTTATGGTATATATCTTATAAGGTTGAAAATGATATATGTTTTAATTATCAATTTGTAGCTAATGATCCACTTAATAATGACTGGAATAGAAGATGGAATAATGTTGAGGGGGATGAATTTAATCAAATAGGACTAAATTATATTGATAACATATCTAAAAGGAAAAGAAAAATTCCATTTGTAGTAATGAAAAATGCAGATGAAAGAAAGTATATTATTAAAAATTCAAGTTCTCCAGAAGGGATGTTAGAAAATCACATAATCCATAGCAAGATATTACATGAAGATAGAAAGATTTCTATATATTTACCTCACAATTACAACAAAGAGGGGAATTCATATGGAATGGTCCTGCTTAATGATGGTTTTGAGTACTTGAATATTCTTGATATTACTAATGTATTAGATAATTTGATAAGCAGTGGAGAAATACCACCTGTTATAGGAGTATTTGTTGAATCAACTAAAGAAAGACCAGAACAGTTAAAGTGTAATGATGAGTATTTACAATTTATATGTGATGAAGTTGTTGAATATGTAAGAGGAAATTATAACGTAAGTAATGATCAAAGCAAAAATGTAATAGGAGGGTATAGTTTAGGGGGATTATTTGCTTCTTATGCAGGATTGAGACATTCTGATATTTTTGGAAATGTATTATCTCAATCTGGTTCGTATTGGTATAAGCGAGATGATTATAAATGTTCAGAAGAGGGAAAGGATAAACTTTGGATTTCTAGTGAATTTGAAAAAGCAAATCATCTTCCTTTGAAGTTCTATATAAATGTTGGTAAGGTAGAGCCTAAAGTATCAATGATAGATACTAATCTACAATTTAAAAATGATTTGATTCATATGGGTTATGATGTGAAATTTGAATTATTTAAAAGCGGACATGATTACTGGTATTGGGGAGAAACAGTTGCTAATGGATTAATTTTTCTTTTAGGAAAGAACAATTGTTAATATGAAAAGTTTGATATAATGAATGGGGTTAAGCAGAAAATTAAAAGGACAAAGATACTTTGTAAAAAGTTTATCTTTGTCCTTTTTATGTACTAAATTATTGTGATATTAAATATTATAATTTTTTATAGTATGTATTATTTAACCCCTTTGGAATATTTAATACAATTGTTTAGCC
>DPOH01000139.1 GCA_003539755.1 Clostridium sp. | reverse complement strand
GTTTTGTCATCAAGTTCTTCAAGTAAATCAATTTCATTCATCATAATATGATACCTCACTAATAAACATGAGATCATATTAACATAAATCCCCTAAAATTGAAAATATGCACATTAACAATCTTAGGAGATTATATATATCATAATATTAGAAACTATTTTTTACTGTTACAGGCTTAAATTTTGATTTAGTTCGAATTTCATATCCTTTAAGTAGCCATATTAATTCTTCTTTATTAGTTTTTAGGGCTTCTTCTGTAGTCATTGGCCATTTTAACCGGCCATGTTCAATGCGGTGATAGTATAACCAAAAGCCTTCATCAAAATGTAATATCTTTATTCTATTCATCTGTTTATTACAAAAAACAAATAGAGCTGTTTCAAATGGATCTAGCTTAAGCTGTTGCTGAACAATAAGAACAAGTCCATCAATACTTTTTCTTAAATCAGTTACGCCACAAGCTAAATAAATGGTATCTACTTTATCAAGATTAAACATTAGAAGCCAGCTCCTTAATAATACTTGTTAAAATAGCTATTTCATTAGCCGGTATGTATATATTGGCAGCACCAATTTCAATTCGTACATCTTTGGGCTTTGCTGAAATCAAATTAATTTCAGTTTGTACTTTTTCTTCTTTCATAGAAATTGAATGAAAATTTGTATAGCTCTGTTTTTCAAATTTCTTTCTATAATAATATAACTGACTTTTTGATATCTCATTCATTGTGCAAAAGTCCTTAAGCGACCCTTCGTAAGAAGAAAAAGCTGCAACGAGTTCTTTCCAATCTATATTGTCTTTATTATTCATATATCAAGCCTCCCTTACTAAAATTACTATACTAAAATTTTAGCAAGGGAGCCCTGCTTCCGCTAGGCGTAAAATCTTTTACGCTTACAATTAATCAAAATATAGTAAATTTTATTACTGATATATGCTTAACCTATAATAATAAATCTGGAAATTATGAGTTGATTTCCAGATTCTTTTTGTTTATATATTTTATTTTATTGGTTCTATTGGTAAGCTTTTAATATTTAAAAAATCTAAATTTTCTATATAATCATATTATACTCTCTTTATACTAGTAGCTCAATTAAATAGTTGGAGGACATATTTTTGAAATTTAATACTGAAAAAGAACTATTAGATTATACTTCAAGTATAATAGGAAAAACATTCAAAGAATTAGATACTTTAGATTTACTATCAAATCCTAATATGAAAAGAGACAAAGGATTATTAGGTAAAATTATAGAAACTGGATTTTATAATTATCCACTTAATAATGATTCAAAAGCTGATTTTTCAAATCTTGGTATAGAATTAAAAACAACTGGTTTTATCAGAAATAAAAATAATACACTAAGTGCAAAAGAAAGATTATCTTTAAGTATGATTGATTATAAAAGCATAATACATGAGGAGTATGAATTTAGCAAACTATTATTTAAAAACAAAAAGTTATTAATCATTTGGTATGAATTCACTAAAGAAAATAAAAATAATAAAGGTAATTTTGTAATCCATTCATATCAATTATATGATATGTCTTTAGATGAAGACATTTTTAGAAATGATTTTAATATAATAAAAAATAAAGTTAAGGCTGGGTTAGCACATACTCTTTCTGAAGGAGATACTTCTTATTTAGGGGCTGCCACCAAAGGAAATGGACAAACTAAAGAACAGCCAAAATCAAATATTCCAGCACGTGCAAGGGCATTTTCTCTTAAACAATCTTATATGACAGGAGTTCTTAGAAATTTAGAAATGCCTAAAATACCACACAAAGTAAAAACAGTAAAAGAATTTGTTTACAATCGAATCAAACCTTATTCAGGTATGACTCAGCTTGAAATCTGGGACAAAGTTGGTAGCAAACCATATTCACTTGAAAATGTACCAAATCAAATAAGTAAAATGATTTCTAACAAAATAATTTCAACTGATAGTAACCTTTGTAATCTTGATGATATTTTTACCAAAACAAATTATATAATAAAGAACGTTTCCTTAGAAAAAGACGGATACCCTAAAGAGAGAGTATCTTTTAGAAACCTAACACTATCTGAGTTTGATGAACCATGGGAAAGTTCTGAATTAAAAAAATTCTTTGAAACAGTAACTATTATTTTTATATGCTATGAAGGAATTAAAAACGATAAAAATGGTCAAAGAAGATTAAAGTCCGTAAAAGAATTTGCATTTACATCTTATGATTTAGATAACTTTGAACTTTCATACACAGCTGTAAGAGAAACTATTAAAACTAAAAATATTTCTAAACTTCCGTATCCCAAAACATTCGAAAACCAATGCTTAGAAATTGCACCAAAGGGTAATGGTGGTGACGATGCATATAACAATTTTTTTGTTAAGGATACTACCAAAACTTGTTTTATGTTATCAAAAGAATTTGTTTTTAATAAATTCAAAAATTTATAGCAAATTATCTTATTAATTAAAATTACACACTCCACCCAAAATAATATTGGGATAGAGTGTGTTTTTAGGTTTCGAAATCATGATTGACTTTATATTTGATTTTTGCTGTATTTACATACATATGAATTATATTAAAATTTAATCCCCTTTAAGCTATTAAACATACTCTTATTTATCCTTATATCTTTTTATTGCTATATATGACTTAGGTATTAACGAATAATTATCTTCTATTTTTCCATAGTCATAATAATATGATGCTTTTCTGGTGTGAACATCTAAATTATATACTCTAGCAACAGCATATATTCCTTTATCATTCAATTTTTTAGAATTTTCTACTTCAGTTGGTGTTACTTCAAAATGTTCATTTTGTGATACTGTAGTTTTTACCTCTATATATTTTTCAACAACTTGTCTATTTATAATATCATAAGACTTTATATCATACCCTAATCCATCACCCTTATCTTTTGAAGACCACTCAACATCATTTGCTTTTTCTCTTAATTCTCTTATTTCACTTTTTTGAAGAATTCCTTTTTCATGTTTATATATTATACTTTCACCAATTATACCTATATATTGCTTGTTTTTATATTCGTCAATATACTGTTTTGTGCTCTTTTTAATCACTTTATTGTTTTTTACTTTTAAATTACTTTGCTTAGGATACCCTGACTTTATTTCTTTAAATTCCAGTTCAAATGATATGTCATCAATATTGTTTACAATATAGTCCAATTCATTAATATCCTCAGATGATGTCCTAACGTCATTATCTATTATTTCTTTGGGTTCTATTCCTTTATATCCATTAACAATCCATTCAATCCACTCTTTAGGCACATATTCACTTTCATATCCTAAATTGTTATCTAAATCATATAACCATCTTCTATCTATTCTTGAAACATTAAGTATAGTAAATATAGATTTATAATTTTTAATTAATCCTTCTGTTTTTTTAATTGTAATTTCTTCAAGACATTCATCAGCATTCTTAAATCTACTTCCTGGAACTGCTAATCCTATAAACTTTTTATCTCTTCCAGCTTGATTCATAAACACAAAAAATGGAGGAATATCGCTTCTATTTCCTTTCTTCAATCTTTCGAATACTAATTTTAAAATTTCATTTCCTTTTTTTCTTGTATCACATATATCCTTTCCAGGTTTATCTTGATCACCATAATATAAAAATTCATTTGTTTCTTCATTATATGAATCTTTCCATTCAAGATGTTTTCCTGTAGAATTAAGAATAACGTACTTCAATTCTTTCTTTTTGGTGTAATCTCCCTTTTTTCTAAATCCACTTGAATTTTCACAATTCATAAGTTTACTTATTACTTCACCTGCAAAATTATTATCTCCACCTTTATAAATTGCTCCACAAATTAAATTAGATTCTTTTAATTTTTCAAATTCTACTATCAAAATTTTCACCCCATGTCCTTAACAGCATAACTTAATAATATTATAATACTATAATCTCATGCGACAAATAAGAGCAATAAATTACCAAAAATATAATTTATTGCTCTATTATCATTCTTTTATTATTTAATTTTACTTATTTTCCTCTTCAATAATTTTATGAATCTTCTTAGCCATTTCCTTAATTAAGTCAACAACTAAAGCATTTCCCATACAGAAATATCTAAATGATTGAGTCATACCTGTATCAGTCCAATTGTCTGGGAAGCCATTTATTCTTTCACATTCTAATGGAGTTAATAATCTTAACTTTCCTGTTTCAATATCTGTTACTACATGAGTACTTCTATTCTTGCTTCCTTCACTTGTAAGCATTGTACGTGCTGGCTTATCTATCGGATCTGGAAATGCAATTCCACCTTCTCTAAACATATATTTATGTCCTGTCTTTGAAGTTCTTTCTATAGCTTTAGGACCTTTCATGTAAGTCCATTTTTCTAAATCTTCACCAACAAGATAGAACTTTTCATCAACACTTTCTTCCATTATGTCTCTTAATGTTAATTGTCTTTCTTGAATAAGCTGTGAAGGTGTAGTTTCTACTGTTGAAATTACTCCATTTCTATATACTCCTGAATTTTTAAATTCAAAAGCAAAATTATTTGATATTTCAAGTATATCCATGTCATATTTTTCTTTAATATCTATTTTCTTTATCATTTCTTCTGAAAATTCTTCTACTTTAAAAATAGAACTAAAAAATCCAGTATGTTGCAGCACATCAAACTCACTTTTATTCATTTGTTCATTATAATATCTTGTTGTATTATGTACTGCAAATATGAATGTACGTCTTCTTCTTTGTTGAAATCCATATTCTGCTGCATTTATTACTCTCCACTCAACAGAGTAACCTAAATTAGCAAGACAACTTATTATTATCCCAAAATCTCTTCCTCTTTGAGATGTTGGTGACTTTAATAATCTATCTACATTTTCTAAAAGTACAAAAGCTGGTCTTTTAGCTTTTAAAATTCTTTCAATTTCCCACCAAAGAACACCTTTTTTTCCTTGAATCCCTTTAGCCCCAGTACTAGCTACTGAGTAATCCTGGCAAGGGAATCCACCTACTAATATTGTATGATCTGGTATATGTTCTTCTGGCACTTGTGATATATCTGTATTACTAAATTCGTCAATTCCGCCCTTACCTTCAAAATGACTTTTATAACATTCAAAAGCATGTTGTACTTTTTTACTAGGTTCCCACTGATTAGCCCATACAGTTTTCCAATCAGATGATGTTTCTTCAAATCCTACTCTAAAGCCTCCCACACCTGCAAATAGTTCACATATCGTATATTCCAACATGTTTTATCCTCCTTACCTTACCTAACTTCATGATTATACTACATATAAATAGAAAATCAAACTTTTTTACAAACATTTGTTCTTTTCTAATCATATATTACCTTATTATCCATATTTTTATTCACATTTAATATAAATAAAAAGCAATTACTGTACTTTATATTTGTATAGTAATTGCTAATTTCAACACCTATTCTACTTCAATAAAATTTAATCGTCCATCCTTATATCTATATTGGATTAACTTAACATTTTTCCACTCTGCAGCAATAGTAGGTCGTCTTCCTTTTGTATAATTTCTTTTACAAATTTGATTTCTATAATCTATTACATCTTTGCTAAAATCATATGCAACTACAAATGCTTCCACCATTCCATAATCACCATACGCATATTCCTCATTTACCCAATCCACATACTTCATAACTTGATCAATAACATCTTTTTCAGCTTTATCTTTTTTTAATTCAATAATTAAATATTTTGAAACTGTATCAAATCCCTTTATATTTCTAAATCCAAATACATCCATCTTGTCCATATAATCTATTGGCTTAAAGGGTGATGCTATTACTTGATGTGATATATAATCCCAGTTACCAAATATACTAATCTTATTATTTGTTAACAAATCTATAATTGCTGCCTCTAGTGCCATTTCATGTCCTATAAAATCACCTTTACTACAACTATCTAGAATAGAATTAGATTTCATTATATAATGTTCATTAACATTTGCAATAATTTTTTTTTGTAATTTATCATTAAATTCAAAAGAGTTATTATCATTCTTAAATATATACTCTTCATTTCTTTTAAGAATAATATCCTTTAATGCCTTATTTTCATCTTCATCAATTTTAACAAATGACAACTTCCAAAAAGCCCTTAACATCTTAAATTTTGCCGGATTAGAAGATAATACATCATCCATATCTATGCCCTGAGTAAAGAAATTTGGATATGGTTTAAATAAACAGAAACATCTATTACTTAAATTTTCTTCACCATTTAATATCATATTGTCTTGTATATCTTCATATAAATATTCAATAGGTTTATCAGCCCCAATATAGTTCCAAAACTTACAATCTCCATTGAAATTAATTAATTCACCAATCCCATATATTTTTCTTTCTATAAAAAAATATATATTATCTCCTTCTTTCATACCAAAATAATCTGCAAATGTCCCTTCATGATGTATTCTCCATTTTCCATTGCTAGGATTACTTAAATTGGTACTATATATTCCTGTCTCAATACATTTCTTCAGTGCTTGTTCACTATTTAAATTAACTATATATCCTGCCATTATTCATTTCAGCTCTCCTTATTATTTATTCTTATCAATCTGTTCTTTAATATATTTTGCATTTAGCCAAAAACATTTTTTTCTTTCATATGTTCCTTGAGGAGTAATTTCTACATCATTGCTATCTTTTGCTTTAGGTCTTATGTGTGCAATTTCTCCACTACTAATCTTTATGAAACTTTCATAATCACCCATTTTAATTTTATTAATAGTATCCTCCCACACTCTATACATGCTTCCTTCTAAATCTTCAATTGGCATATTCCAAAACATAACCTTATCAAGAATAATATCTTCTAGCTTTAAAGCAGACTGCTTTTCAAAATTTATCTTACTCTTAAATATAATCCATAGACTTTTTTTGTTTTCAAATTTATTTTTAATAGTAGAGCAATCCCATTCTTCCTTGACTATTTCACAATAATCAATCTGTTCAAAGGACATTGATTCTTTAGGCATCCCATTTGGTTTTAATACTATAGTTTTTATTTCTATTCCTGATTTTTTAAACTCCTGAAAACTTTCAAGTTTATCTCCAAAAATCACTTTACATATATCATCTACTACCAATCTTAAAAAATTCTTAGCTTTTCTTTCTCTTGCTATAGAATACATATCCATTATTTCTTTAACATTTTTATTCCTAATTTTGTTAAATTCAGAATATATTCTTTCATCAAATAGCATTTCTTCATTTGATAGGATTTTCTTCTTTTTATTTTCTCTATTCTTTTCTTTGTTAAGAAGTTCATCGATTATAAAATCCACATAATTTCTTTTATAACAAAAGGCTCTTTGTTTTGCCATTATATCCGAATTAGGCTGTCCTCTTTTACTCTTTTCCGCAGTACTTCCTTTTGTACATGCTCCTAAATACATTGTATCTCCTTCTGATATTTCATGTGCTTTTCCCTCTTGCACTTTTGAATGAATTATTTGCCAGTCCTTCTCAATAATTCTTAAGTCTGTTTCTGATGGTGTCCATAAACTTATTATTTTAAAAATTAATTGATCTTTTCTTATATCTTTTTCATTCATATAAAACATCAATAATAAATCTTTACACTTTTTCATTAAAGAATTATTATCCCATTGTTCTTCGTTTAATTTATAGTAATCTATTATACTAAGTACCATTCTCTCCTTAGCTGAATAGCCCATTTTTTCTCTTAAACTTTCAGAAGTTTTCTTTGATTTTACAAGTTTTAGAGGACATACTTTCAACTCTATTCCTGCTTCACTAAAATCAGCTTCTTGCCTACTATTTAATTTGTAGCCAAAATATTCTTCTTCAATCGCTTGTCCTAATTGCCCTTTCGCATTTTTATTATCTTCCATATACTCGCTTGAACTTTCTCTAACTTGACTCAAACTTTTATCTAATAATAGTCGAGCATATTCTTCAATTGACTCTCTATCCTTACTATCATAGTTATAATCCATTACATCCTCCATATCAAAACAATAATTGTCTTAATTATACTATAATTTTCACAACTCAAAAATATGTAATATATAACACAAAACACTTTTTATGCAATTTTATTGCAATATTTTTAATTATGTAATTTTTTCATACTTAATAAAAAAAATATAACGTTATTATATATATTAGTATAAACTCAATATTATTAAAATATAAAAAGAGAATATAATTATACTTGTATAAAACAATATAACTACATTCTCTCTTTTATCTATTCTTAATAGCATCCACCACTAAAACATCAGCTGGTACCCACATCTGCTCATCAAGTTCATCATATGTAACCCATTTAGCATCATTATGAGCATTTCAGTGTAAACTTCCACCAGAAATAGCGCATTCAAATCAATGCATTGTAAGATGGTAATTAGAATAATCATAATCACCAGTTGTTAAGAATTCTACTTCACTTATTTCAAGTTCATGCTCTTCTTTATTTACTCTATGAGGTGCCTCTTCTCTGTTTTCACCTTGCTCAACTTTTCCACTTGGACATTCC